>JAHDDM010000100.1:0-2221 GCA_020629355.1 Rhodospirillaceae bacterium | reverse complement strand
CGCCTCAGAAACATTACTATAACCAAAAGCTTGGTCATAGTCTCGAGCAATGCCGAGCATATCGCGGTTCAGGCTTTGACGATGCTCCTCAAGGTAAGATTCAGCAACATTTTGGCTTTCCTCAAGTGCGGTTTTTATCTCTTTGCTAAACCAGCTTTCAAAGCCCAAATCCAGAAACAAAATCGAAAAAACACTCACCACCGTCACCGGGCTGGCAATCAATAGAGCAATCAGCCAAACCATACGCTGCTGTAAACGTGAGCCTTTCCGGTTCTGAAACATTCTGGCAAAGCTATACGCAATAAGAGACAGCATCCCTAGCATTTCAATCGCTAAGGCATAGACAAGAAATAGAGGAATCCCCTCAAAGTGATCAAAGGGCGGCAACTGCAAGAAAGACAGCAATAATGCTGCAACAGTGCCTAGAATAATAATTGCACCAAAGACGAGTGCCGCCCGTATTCCAGAACGCCACCAATTTTCGGTATTTTTCTCAAGGCCAAAAAGCGAATACACTGATAGCCCCCTACGATACTATAATTGCAAGAAAATGCTTTATACTTCTATCCCAATGAAGCAAGGCTCTGGAAATAGTTCAACTTTAAGCATAGGTTTCAAATATTGTACACCACCAGTAGCAGCAGTGCCACGTTTGAATCCCATCACACGCTTTACTGTTGCGCATGATGAAAACGCTATCTAAGGCACTCTGATCAATACACAATTCAATCGTTATTGTACATTCCGCACAATAAAATCATACAATTACAGCTAGTTCATCTGGTGCACGGCGACTGAGGAGTTCAGCGCCCCCTTCCCGCACGACAATGTTTTCTTCATGTAGCATCGTAAATCCATTGCCGTAACTCATGCCAGGTTCGATAGTCAATACCATACCCGCCTCTAATGGGGTTGCATCGCTTGCAGTGTGTGACGGCCATTCTGTTAGCTGCATCCCTAGCCCATGCCCAAGGCGGCCGACATCACCCACACTTGCACCGTTTTGTACCATAACCTTGACCATGGCATGATAGAGGTCTGTGGTGGTCGCCCCCACTACAGCTGCCGCGATTCCCGCCTCTGTCATGGCATAGACGACATCATAGGCACGGCGCATCTCGTTCGTGGCAGAACCAAAGGCATAGTTGCGGTCGAAGTCACAGAAATATCCATCAAATACCGCGCCAGTATCCAGCATCATCATATCGCCATTTTTAAGAATTCGACTGCTGGGTGGTTTGATCACATCCCCATAACCGCCCGTGCCAGAGCCACCCACCAGATACGGGACTTCATCAGCACCGCGCTGTAATAACTCAACACGCATTTTTCGGAATGCTTCCTGTTCGGTATCCCCTGTAGAGATAAATTCTGGCACAGCTTCAAAAGTATCAGAGGCAATATTGCAGATATGGGCAATTTTCTGAATTTCTGCCTCAGACTTGACCATTCTTTGCGCTCGAACAATGCCTGTCGCATCCACAAAACGTTCTATGCCGATCTGGCTTCGAAACTGCTCAAAATCTGTTGCGGGCATCCTTACATGGGTTTCATGTCCCATAGGCAGGCCAATTTTTCCTTTTATACCAGCAACTTCACACAGAGTCTCGATAAGAAGCGTCACCCCGTCATCCTGTGGATTCGGTGCTGGCCAAGTGCGGATATCCTCAACCCAAGTCAACTCCATACAGGCCGCGCCAATCTGAGGTATCACTGCAACAGGTTTGCCTTGTGCTGGAATGATCAAGAACCAGGGCCTGGTGGGGCTTTGCCAAAAAGGGGTGTGAAAACCAGAATAGTAGCGCACCTCGGCTTCGGTACAGAACAGTAAAGCCGAAAGCCCCTTTTGTGCCATTAAGGTTTGCGCCTTAGTGGTTCGGGCGATAAATTCTGTGGTTTCAAAACCGCGTTTCGGAGGGATAATGTTGCGCATGAGACTATAAGATAACGTCATTGATGGTTTTTGGATGGTCTGTTAGCGCCTCCCAACCAGTCTCGGTGATAATAAAACTATCACCAATCTGCGCACGAAAGCTATCAGTGGTTACAGAACCGTCGACGGCAAACACCATACCAGCTTGCAGAACCGTGGTATCGCCCGTCACCAGTTGTGGATGCTCCAGAAAACTGAATCCTGTCGCGCGGCCACATCGGAAGGGATATCCATAACCTGCACTTTGGATAACCTCGGCATAGGCCGCATGGACGCTTTCGGCACGCA
>JAHDDM010000099.1 GCA_020629355.1 Rhodospirillaceae bacterium | reverse complement strand
TATAAATTGAGTATATAAGATTGGCTATAGGAGCGCGACTGCGCGACCGCCACGTGGATACTTCCATTTACCTAAGATTTTGATGCAGATAGGGGTAAAGGGCGAAATTGAGTACCGGATAATATCTTGATATATTTGAGGAACGGAGATGAGCGATTTGCCACTAGATGCGCAAAAGATAGGTAAATGGAGGTGTCCACGTATGTGGCGCCCCCGCGGAGCCTAGGCCGTAAGGCCGATGGGCGTGAGCGATAAAGAGATATAGCCTATCTCATATGATCAAATTATATGAGATAGGCTATATGTTGTAAAGTCGCCTAGGTCGAAAGCGAGCAAGGCGAGCCGCGAAGCGCACCCGCGTAGGCAACGGGATAATGGGCGAAGCCCATCCCGTTTGCCGCGAGCGAAAAAAATAATAAAATCCTCAGAAGGTTTTTCCCTTTTTGTGACGTATCCCTTATGAACGCGACAAAAACGCTTTCATTTTCAACAATCCCAATCATAAGGAATAATAATGAAAAAGATTATCTACGGTGTACTTGCGGTTTCGGTACTTGGTACTTCTGGTCTGGCGATCAAAGCCTATGCCCATAGTGACGAGCGCAAGGCCGAACGCATTGCAAAAGTATTCAATCGCTTCGATACTAATGGCGACTCACTGGTGAGTATGGAAGAGTTCCTGAGCAAACCCCAAGCCATGTTTCAGAAAGTCGATACAGACGGAGATGGTATGGTCTCGCTAGCTGAGGCACAGGAGAATTTCAAAAAGTTCAAGGGCAAGCGCAAATGGGGTCATCGAGACCATGACGAGCATGATGCTCTGCACAAGGTGGTTACCGAGTAATCACCATGTTGTTGACGGCGCAAGATGATGATAGCGTTCTGATACAGCGTATTCAGGATGGCGAGCGCGTGGCCTTTGCAGCACTGGTCACGCGCCACCATCAGCGATTTTATCGTCTTGCATACCGTCAAGTGCTGGATCAATATGCTGCCGAAGATATTGTACAGGACTGTTTTATCAAATTTTGGCAAAAGCCAGAGAACTTTGATACAACCAGAGGCGCGGCTTTTACCGCGTGGTTTAGCCGTGTCGTGATCAATCGCGCCCGTGATTACGGGCGGCGTCGGCAGCATGTTGCGCTTGATCCTGAACTGCCGATAGATACCGATCATGATCACCAAGACAACAAAGCTGCCGTGCGCCAAGCCCTATTAGATTTACCAGAACGCCAGCGCGAAGCAGTAAATCTGTGCTTTTACGAAGGCTATTCCAACATCGAGGCCGCCGATATGCTGGGCATTAAGCGCAAGGCTCTGGAATCTTTATTGATGCGCGCGAAAACAAAACTACAACAAATCTTACAGGCTGATTACGCATGACTGAAAAAAACGACTGGCCCGCGGCAATGTCCGACCTCTTCATTCCAGAGGCATCGCAAGATTTCGCCGCCCGCATTATCGCTGAGGCGCAACCAAGACCTGAAGCCACCTCTGGTTGGCGCGATATGCTTGTCCAGATTCTCATGCCCAAACCTGCACTAGGGATTGTCTTTAGTCTGGTCTTTGGCGTAGGTATCGGCTGGCAGGCCAGTGCTTCAAGCTTAGTGTCTGAGTTTTCCGCTGAACAAACCGTGACAGCAGAGACCATTCTTGATACCTTTCACTTTGATTCTGGAGACATCCTATGACCACCCGCATAAAGATCCTGTTTGGCCTGTCGCTTTTGCTGAATTTGATTGTAATTGGCTGTGTGATCGGCTTTGCAGCACATTGGCGTTGGGGTGATCGAGACCACTTTGCTTCCCAAGCCATGCGTAGCCATGTCTTTGAACATATTATCGAAGACATTCCTGAAGCCGAAAAACGGGATGCCCTGCAACAAAAGTTTTTAGCCCTGAAAAGCCAAAACAGAACACGTACCCAGACCATCCGTGCCAGCCGTAAACAGATGCGCGATATTGTCCATACCGAACCTTTCGATGATACGGCGTATCAGGACAACATCAACCAAATTCTAGCGGCAAAGCGCGAGACGGAATATTCCTATGCGCTGCTGTTCAGCGAGGTGATCAAAGCCCTACCCATGGACGAGCGGGGTGATGTGTTGAAATGGCTATATCGCGGTGGTGGTAAGGGTGGTAAAAAACGCCACCATGATCAGGATTGATCAAACACCCGTTTGCTGACCTCGCTATTAGGTGCAAATGCGTGGCATGTTCCGCGCAAAGCGCTGGATAGAGGCGTATTGCTGCTTGGCGCAATGTCTTCTGTTTTGGCCTGATGCAGGAAATCCTTATTGTCGGGACGGATTGTCTGAAAAGCCACTGTAGCAAGAATACGGACAATTTCGGTTAAGTGCGTACAGCCCTGCACGCCGCCAAGGCGTTGTCTGAGCGCGCGCGAGAATCCTGCGGCGATTTTCAACCCCACCAGAGCCTGATAGGCATCTGTAATTGCTGGACAGAGGCGATAGGGCGCGTGTTTGGTGTGGGCAACAGCAGCAATAATGGTATAGTGATCATCGATGGTGAGGCGGACGATCATCTCATGTAAAGACTCACCAGCCGCGATCAGGCCGCGGTCACGGTTGCGGAAACCATAAGACTTGGTATCGCAAAGGTGGCCTTCGATGTCCCAAAGCCCGTCATCCCGCAAGTAGCCTTGACAAAGAATATGACGCTGGTGGATGGGGCGGCGGGGTACAGGTTCAGGCAGCATGACCTTAGCTTTCTTTGAGATGCACCGTTAAGCGTGTTAGCTGGTTGTCTTGACGTTCGGTCACATCAATACGGTATCCAGCCACTAGGAAACTTTGGCCTTCTTCGGGTATGGACTTGGCTCGATGCAACAGAAGTCCTGCCAAGGTTGCATAGTTTTCCCCGTCTGGCAGGTTCATTTCCAGCTCACGATTGAGATTGCGGATGGTGGTTGTGCCTGGAACGCTGTAGCTGCCATTGTCGTTCAGCTGAATCCCTGGCTGCAAAGTATCACTTTCATCGTCAATATCACCCACGATAACCTCAAGAATGTCTTCGAGGGTCACCACACCAGATAGACCGCCATATTCGTCAACGACAATGGCGAAATGCTCGCGGCGACGGCGGAAGGCTTGAAGCTGTTCCAGCAGACTGGTGTTTTCAGGAATAAACCACGGTGGGTTGGCAAGCTGCGCCAGATTGATTTCGCTCACGTCGCTGCCTTTCAAAGACGGCAGTAGCTTTTTGGCATGTAGAACACCAATAACATCTTCGGTATCGCCACGGTGTAGCGGCAATCTGGAATACGGGCAGCCCATCATAATATCGAGGTTCTCAAGCACGGGATCATCAAGATCAAGCATCACCACTTCGCTACGGTGGGTCATTACCTCGGAGACATCAATTTCATCCAGTTCAAGGATAGAGCGCATCATGTCACTTTCCTGTGCGGAGTCGGTGTCTTCGGCGCTGTCGTGTTGCATGATTGCACCGCGCAATTCTTCGATATGATGCTCGGCGTTGCGCATTGGGCGAACGTCCAGTCTGAGTAACCAAAACAGACCCGCTGTTAAGCGGTTGATCATGATCGTCACAGGCAAGAATAGGGGCAGAAGGCTGAGCCAGCGTTTTGAGACCGCCAACGCACAGTCCTCTGGCTTTGCAGAAGCGTAGGTTTTCGGCGCGACCTCGGCAAATAGCAAAATCACGATGGTCATTACTACGGTAGCAATCGCTACGCCTAAATCACCATACAGAGCAATAAAGATACTGGTGGCCAGAGCCGAGGCCAAAATATTCACTACATTATTGCAGAACAGCAAGACGCTGATCAAGACTTCGTAACGATCCATCAAAAACAGCGTTGCCTCAGCGCGTGTATCGCCTTCTTGCAGCCGTTGCAGGATACGCGGGCGCGAAGCCGCCGTAAGGGCAGTTTCCGAACCAGACAGAAAGCCTGAAATCAGCACCAGAACCACAATGGCAAGACTATAAAGAATCCAAGTAATCATCAGGACACCTCTATTTACCTATCTTTCGCGCATCTAGGGTCAAATCACTCATTTCGTATCCTCAAATATCTGAATATGCTCCGGTACTCAATCTCATGCTTCGACCCTACCTGCATCGAAATCTTAGGTAAATAGAAGTGTCCTGTATTTCAGAGAGGGCGTAATTGCGGCTAAAATGTCTTCTGGTGCTGGTGCTGGTTGCACCTTTGCGCATCCGATATGTTCAAGCAGTACCATCTTCAGGCCGCTATGATCAGCTTTTTTATCGTATAGCATCAACTCGTACAGCGCTTGTGGACATAATTCAAGCTCTGTTGTCGTTGGCAAGCCAACCTTCTGCAACAGGTTTATGATTCGTGCGGTGTCATCGATATTGATCCCCTTTGAAAGCCGTGCAGCCATGACCAGCCCCAAAGCCACTGCCTCGCCATGAATCAATTTGCGCGCATCATAACCTGTTGCCGCCTCAAGGGCATGAGCAAAGGTATGGCCCAAATTCAGCAAAGCCCGCCGCCCTGTGCGTTCGGTTTCGTCTGCGAGCACCGTATCGGCCTTAATCTGCACTGCACGTGCAATCATCTCCTCAAGGGTATCTCTCTTGCGGCTGTTAATGGGATCAGCATGGTCTTCCAGCCAGCACCAGAAATCGGCATCGGCAAGCAAAGCCGCCTTTAAGACCTCGGCCATGCCCGCAGAAAATTCGCGTTTGGGTAAAGAATTCAACAGGCTCAGGTCTGCTGCCACCAGCGCAGGTTGATGGAATGCACCAACAAGATTCTTGCCAGCTTTGGCATTGATCCCCACCTTGCCCCCGACACTACTATCAACCTGTGCCAAAAGCGTGGTCGGCAGCTGAACAAAACGCAAACCGCGTAAAAGACTCGCTGCCAAGAAACCTGCAAGATCACCCACGATCCCGCCGCCCAAAGCAATCACTACGGTGTCGCGAGTAATACGCGTCTGTAAAATTTCCTCTGCTAGAGCGCTATAATTGCTGAGGCTTTTGCTGGTCTCACCAGAGGGAATTGCAAAGATGCGCGGGTTGTTAAGCTGCTGCTGAATCCTGTGTAATATCTGCCCATCTGCAAGGGTCTCGAAAACCTGATCATACAGCAAAATCCAATCCGATCCCAAATGCAGGGGCTGCATCAGTGCCAACAGGTCAAGATTATCGCCGATAACCACATCATAACTGCGTTCAGCAATCGGGACGTGCAGAGTTCTGGTCATGTTGCTTGGCTTTCTATATGCGCCCAAAGAGCCTCTTTCACCAATACCACTGTATCCATTTGATGGTTCGAGGTTACTCGAACGTGAATTGGTGCCTCGGCATAGATAGGTGCGCGCTTGGCATAAAGCTCATCAAAGGTTGCACGAGGATCATCCGTATTCAGCATGGGACGTTTTGCAATACGGTGGCTGATGCGCCCCCAAAGCATTTCTTTCGGGACATCAAGATAGACGCAATCCGCCCGCT
>JAHDDM010000098.1 GCA_020629355.1 Rhodospirillaceae bacterium | reverse complement strand
TTGAAGGCCGGCAGCAGAATTTTCCAGAACGGTGTCTTTCGGGCTAAGATTGAGAATTCCAACGACACCTGTATCATAATTGCCGCGCTTGCTTTCTTCGCCTTTATAGAGATCAGCATAAGATTCAAGCGGTTGCCCCCATTTCGCTGCAAGGCTATTCTTGACGATGAGTATTTCGGCCTGATTGAGGAAGCGATCAAAAACCACGACTTCAGCAATGTTACCAGTATATTTGCTTTGAGGTGTGGCTTGAGCATCAGCGCCAATTTTCAGCGTATCAGCGTAATGGTAGGTGCTTATGACTGTACCAGGCGTGCTGAGGTCTGATTGATGAATGGTAAGTGCGGTATTTTCTGGCTTTTCGCCGAAGCTCAGATTGGTCTCGTAATAAAGATTATTATTAAAGACCAGAGCCTCTTTGCCATTCATGGTTGTGGTGGCGTTGGCTGGCGGTGTGCCTTGTCTTGTTGCTGTAAGGCTGGAGTCAATGCCCTTGTTTTTCCACAGAGTATCGTCAGCACCGCGATCATTGGCATCAAGCCAGAATTTTGCACCAGTGCTGGAATTACTGATGATGCTGTTCAGTACTACAGAGAAGCTTTGTTGTGCAGTGCTGTTAAAAGCGATGCTGGCCTCAATCTTTCCAGTAGTGACTTCGAGTTCCCAATCGGCGCCTAAAGCGGTGCTGCCAGTGGCATCATTGCTGGCGGCAATATCGGCATTGGTGAGACTGGAGAATTGTGCAACCGCACTTTTACCAATTTCACCAGCAGCAAAGTCGCAACCATAGATGAGAATATCGCTTTGTTCGGTGATTCGGCTGCTGATACTCTCTAACGAGGCTACTTGTGCAGGGGTCAGGGCATTAAAGTCAACATCTGCCGCGCCAAAACTGAGGACACCTGCACTGCCATGAGAAACAATATGCAGTGATTCGATATCTTGATAGCCTGCCAATACACGCGCCATTTGGCCTAGGGCATCCGAATTATTGTTGATCAGGTGCATGGCACTGCTGCTTGGGAGGCCGTCTTGCAAGGTTTGAATTTCTTGTGCACCAAGATGGGCATCAACAAAAACAAGTGTCTTGCTGCTTGAAGCCGTATCAGAGAACGCGGCGACACCAAGTGCAATGCTTTGGTCTATCAGGGATTGTCCCGCCACCGATTGAGGGGTATCACTATTGAGGGCAGAGGCTATCTGTAACTCAGCCTCGGATTGTGCAGCAAAATCAGCCGCCATTTCAGCACCTGCTGCTGCGGCTGCCGCGTCAAAGATATAGCGCGGCTCAAGGCTTGCTATATAGCTTTGTATGGGAGATTTCGTATTTTCCATACCTTACCTTAGGACAAGAATCTGATCAGGTCTAGGGTTTTTGGTCACAATTTTCTATTTTCAGGCACAGAATTTCAAGATATTGCAAGCGGGCAAAATCTGTTTTGCTTAAAGATTTTTGGCTTAAAACAAGGTACGCGCGAACCCCTGCATAATCAAGACCCACAACCTGTCCGTTATGCCAGCGCCATTGACTTTGAATTGCGTTGAATATTTCCGCAAGGTTGCGCATATTTTCAGGCAAGACCAGTGCCTCTGGTTCGAGGCCAGAGTACTCTTGGAGAGTATCGGCCTTTGCGCCAAAATACTCAAGCGCATCAACCACAGGTTTCATGCTGGCAGAAAGACCCATTGTCCATTCTGCCAGCGCGGTTAGTTTTTTTCTTCTTGCCCCAACAAGGCTTCTTGATACCCCACGAGTAGCGCGCGTTGGACGAGGCTATAACCCAATAAACGCTTACGTTGGGTGTCGTCAATCACGGCCTCATCGGGCGCTGCAATAGCCACGGTGATATGCTGTAGCAAAGCCTGTTCACCATCATTCTGCTCAAGAAAGCCCTGAATGGCCTCTGTGGTTAAAAGCCGGAAGGTGACATTTAATAGCGTTTTTTGCCATTGACCGTGATCGGGGACAGAGACCTCTATTGGCCAGGTAAAAGTAGGTTCAGCATCAAAAAGTAACTGCATGATTATAGCCTCTTATTGTTATATATAGCATGATCGTTTAATTTTGATCATGCTATAGGAGCGGTTTTGTTGCGATGGTCGGCGGTAGAACCGCCGACAAGGCCGTAAGGCCGACAGGCGCGAGCGATAAAAAAGCTATAACCCGTTCTAAATAAATGGATGGTTTATGGCGATTTATTCAGCCATTGGTGCGCCTGGTAGTCGCAACCGTGCCAGCGTAATTGCGGCGGGGTTTAAGTCCTGCATATCAGCGAATTCTTTCAGGAACGGCTCATCCTGAAGCATATAGTCTAAAATACCTGCGATAAATTCCGGCCGGTGCATTTCTTGGCGAATCTGCTGTGGAGTCGTGCCCGTCAATCCAAAGAATCGCTGGCTACGGTAGTGGTCCTCAAGAATTTCGATCAAGGCCTCGTGGGCGAGGCTCTTGATTTCCTCAAAGTCGAATGTCCGCATCTGTACCATGAATATACTGATCTTTCTGTATTCTTTAATCTGGACACTGCCTACTACGAATCACCTTATATTGACAAGCTATCTCGAAGGGTGCAGGATTCGTAGCTAGGGTTTTTTTCTCACTGCAAAGAATCTTTGAATTTCAAACCGCTACCTCTATTCCGCCAAACCTAGCCACGAGTCAATCTCAAAAACCCGAAAATACCCCTCTGCATCGGTTGTTTTTTTGCACAGCAAGGGCGTAGTATTGAATCCAGGGAGCGGGCTTTATATGCGGAGTAACCTACATTTGTTATGCGTATAAAGTGAGAAAAAACAAGGGAATATCTTTAAGATAATGACTGATATAGATACAGACATGACAGATACTTTAGGGGCATATCTGCCAGATGTTGGTCTTGAATCCAACGGGTTAACCGATTCTGCTCCTGGCAAGGTGCGCCAGCAGCAATGGTTGCGCTTGATGGCCAAGTTGCGCTCGATTTATGGCGAAGAGTATTACCAACGGCATCTAATACCATTACAGCTGGAAGGTGATCAAGGCACGGCGGATGGTGTCGTGGTGGTATTAAGCGGTGCTGCTTCTACTACAGTACAGATAGCACAGTTACAAAAGCGTTTGTTGCCGCTTTGGGTCTCTGAGGATTCAGCGATTGAGGCGATTCGTATCATGGATTGTGACGGTGCTGAAAGCGGCACTGGTGTTTCTTCCACCGCCCATCATCAACGTTTGGATCGGCGTTTCCGCTTTGAGAAATTCATCACTGCTGAGCCGAACGAATTTGCTTATGCGGCGGCGCGCAGAGTCGCTGAATCGCCGCAAGCACAATATAATCCGCTGTTTCTTTTTGGCGGGGTGGGTTTGGGCAAAACGCATTTGATGACCGCGATTGCGCTCTATCGCCAGCAGCATTTTCCTGAGCAGAAGGTGCTGTACTTGACAGCAGAATCCTTTATGCGCCGTTTTGTTCAGGCTTTACGCAGTCGCGAAATTATGCAGTTCAAGCAGGAATTCCGCCAAGTTGATATGCTGTTGATTGATGATATTCATTTCATTGCCAACAAGACTGGTACTCAGGATGAATTTTTTCACACCTTGAATGACCTGATCGAGTCTGGAAAGACTGTGGTGGTGGCCTCAGACCGCTCGCCGCACGAGATTGCGGATATTGAAACCCGTATCCGTAGTCGGTTAGGCGCGGGTCTCGTCGCCGAGATTGCCACGCCTGACAAGGCCTTGCGCGCGCGTTTTTTATCGGCACAGGCTGAACGGGCTGATGCGGAAATATCTGCTGAGGTGATTGATTTTTTATCGATGAATTTGCCGATTAGCATCCGTGAGCTTGAAGGAGCAATGAACCGCTTGATTGCGCATCAAGATTTAATCGGACGCCCCATCAATCTGGAGATGTGCCGTAAAATTCTCCGTGATGTTTTACATCAACCTCGTTTGCGGATTACAGTCGATACCATTCAGCGCAAAGTCGCCAGCTATTACAGTATCAAACCCGAAGATATGTCCTCAAGCTTGCGTGCCAGAAGGGTTGCACGTCCCAGGCAGGTAGCGATGTATCTGTGCAAGCGTTTAACCAGCCGCTCGTTGCCTGAGATTGGCCGCCAGTTCGGTGGTCGTGACCATACCACGGTGATGCACGCCTTAAAGAAAATCGACACCTTATGCACCGAGTCGGAAGAATGGGCCGAAGATATCCGCCGTATCAGCGAGGAATTGCAACAATAGAAGGATTCCCTTTTGGTACTGAATGTTCTATAATGAGCGCATCATAGAGTTCGAGGGTATTCAGGAATGGAATTACGCATTGATCGCACGAAACTGTTGAATTCGCTTAGTCATATTCAACAGGTTGCTGAGCGCAAAAACACGGTGGAAATTTTACGCAATGTCTTGCTGGAGGCGCATGGAAATGTCTTGCGCGCAACAGCGACAGATATTGACACGACGGTATCGGAAGCCATTGAATGTACGATTGTGGAACCAGGCGAGAAAACCGTCTCAGCCTTTATGTTGTACGATATTGTCCGTAAATTGCCTGACGGTGCAGAGATAGTCTTAAAAGAAGATAACGATTCGCTCAAGATTACGGTGGGGCGATCGTTTTTCCGGCTTGCGGCTTTACCGAAGGCTGATTTTCCTGCTGAGGATCAATTTGTCGTTCAGGGGCATTGTCATATTCCCGCGGCGGATATGCGCGGCTTGATCGAGAATACACTTTTTGCCGCAGCAGCCACCAGTGAAGTGCGGTATTATCTGAATGGTATTTTCCTGCATTACCATGCTGAAAGCGGAAAATTGCGCGCGGTGGGGACGAATAGCCACCGTTTGGCAAAGCACGATACAACGCCACCTGAGGGCAGTGAATTCCTGAGCCAAGGGGTGATATTGCCACGCAAGGCAGTGGCAGAACTTCGGCGTTTAATCGAAGGTTACGAAGGATCGGTGTTGCTTGAGATTGGCGAAGCAAACGCGCGTTTTACCGTGGGTTCGGTAATCTTGGCCTGTAAACTGATTGCAGGGAAATACCCTGATTACGAGCGCGTGATCCCAGCTCTTGAGGGTGTGCCTCTGGAGCTTGATGCGAAAGCATTTTTCGATGGTGTGGGACGGATTTCAGCAATCAGTAACGCCAGTCAAAATAATGGCGTTAAATTCATTCTTGGTACAGAAAGTTTGTGCCTTGAGGCAGTGGATCAAGACAAAAATATGGGGCAGGAAGAAATTCAGGTTAGCCATGAAATCTCGCCTTTTGATATTGGTTTCAATACAACCTATCTGCAAGATGTTGGTCAGCGCATTGGTGGTGATCAAGTGCAGTTTTGGTTTCCACGCAGCAATGGCGCGGTGGTGCTGATGGATCCCGAGGCGCCAGAAAGCCTGTTTGTGCTGATGCCGATGCGGGTCTGATGTCATCCTGTCTCGAAGAAACGCAACAGCAGGCGCGGAGTCTTTATCCTGAGCCAAAACGCTTTAGTCTTGAGGAAATTACCTTGTGGCAATTTCG
>JAHDDM010000097.1 GCA_020629355.1 Rhodospirillaceae bacterium | reverse complement strand
CCATTCGGCGCAAAATCCCAGACATTACTGTATTTGAGCGGAATAACTTCTTCACCAGCCCTGTTGATAAAGCCGTACAGGTATTCGCCTTTTGGGGTGCAACACTCGACAATCGCCAGTCCATGATCGTCAAAGCTCCAAGCCTCAGAATATTGTACCGGAATCACAATCTCGCCTTTGGTATCAATATAGCCCCATTTGCGCTTTTGTTTAACCACCGCAAGGTCATGGTTACCAAAACTGAGCACATCAGAAAATTGTGGCGGAATCACCATCTCGCCCTGTAGATTGATAAATCCCCATTTATTCTTCTGCTGCACTGGCGCAAGGCCAGATTGGGTGAAATTGTCGGCATCACTGAACTGAATCGGGATCACGGCCTCGTTTTTGATATTGATGTAGCCCCATTTACCATTCTTCGATACTGTCGCGAGACCATGATCGGTAAAATTCAGCACGACATCGTACTCAAGCGGAATAACAGTTTTACCCTCAGTATCGATAAGACCTTGTTTTTCCTTACGCTCGATCACTGCTAAGCCTCCCGACCCAAAAACCCAAGCATCATCCAGTTTTATCGGGATCACAGCTTTACCAGCAGAATCAATATAACCATAACGCTCTTTGCGCTCGACGAGTGCTAAGCCGTGGGTAGGTGGCCAAGCATTCTCGTATTTTAGCGGGATAGCCAGATCACCTTCGGTATTGATATAGCCCCAGTAGCCGTCTTTGGTCACAGGGGCGAGACCATTGTCGCCAAATTCCTTGACCTTATTCCAGACTGGCGGGATCGCAAAGTTTTTGGCTTCTGGATCATAAAAACCACCCTGAAACGGCAGCCATTTTTGATAAGTTTGCATGATGAAATTATCCGTGAAATTGCTCTTGTGCAATGCTACGATACGATGAATGATCCACACAAGAGCAAAATTATGACGACAAACCCGTACAATATCAATCTAGACCGCAATCCCGCGAATTATCAACCCTTAACGCCGCTTAACTTCCTCGCCCGTGCAGCAGAGACCTTTCCCGAACATACCGCGATTGTCCACGGCGCATTACGGCGGGATTACCGCGAATTTTATGCCCGTTCGCGAAAGCTGGCCTCGAGTCTTGTCCAGCAGCACGGCATAAAGCGCGGGGATACTGTTTCGGCTTTGTTGGCGAATACACCAGCGATGCTGGAGTGTCATTACGGTGTGCCCATGTCTGGTGCAGTTTTACATTCCATCAACACCCGTATCGAGGCCAGTGTGATCGCCTTCCAGCTTGATCATGCGGGTGCAAAAATTGTCATTGTCGATAGCGAATTTATCCCCCTCATGGACAAGGCGTTAGAGCTGGCTTCGGTATCGCCTGTGGTGATTGAATATGTTGATGCGGGATTTTCTAAAGCCTCTGAAACAGCCGCCGACTATGAAGATTTTGTATCTCAGGGGGAGGCCGATTTTGATTGGCTGATGCCCGAAGACGAATGGGATGCCATTTCCATCAACTATACCTCTGGCACCACCGGAGACCCGAAAGGCGTGGTCTGTCACCATCGCGGGGCATATCTTCTGGCACAAGGCAATGCGCTGGTCTCAGCCATGCAGAAACATCCCGTGTATCTGTGGACTCTGCCGATGTTCCATTGCAATGGCTGGTGTTTTCCGTGGACTTTATCGGCGGTGATCGGCACGCATGTTTGTTTACGGCAGGTGCGGGCGGAACCGATATGGAACGCGCTGAAAAACGAAAATGTCAGCCATCTTTGCGGCGCACCGATTGTTATGTCGCTGGTAGTCTCGGCGCCAGAGGCGGTGAAACTCAAGCAGACGGTTCAGTTTCTGACGGCTGCCGCCCCGCCACCAGAAACTTTACTGGCAGAGATGAAAGCAGCAGGCTTTGCCGTGACCCATCTGTATGGTTTAACCGAAACCTATGGCCCCGCGGTGGTGAACGAATGGCATCAGGACTGGTCTGAACGCTCCCTTTCCGAGCAGGCGGCTTTGAATGCCCGTCAAGGCGTGCGTTATCCACCGCTAGAGCAACTTGTGGTGATGGATCCCGAAACCATGACCCCTGTGCCACAAGACGGCGAAACCTTAGGCGAGGTGATGTTTCGCGGCAATGTCGTGATGAAGGGCTATTTCCGCAATCCGAAGGCCAACAAGGAAGCCTTTGCAGGTGGCTGGTTTCATTCCGGTGACTTGGGGGTGGTGTATCCTGACGGCTATATCCAACTGAAAGACCGCTCGAAGGATATTATCATTTCTGGTGGCGAGAATATCTCTTCGATTGAAATTGAAGAGGCTCTGTATCGCCACCCTGCGGTGGCCACAGCCGCCGTCGTCGCAAGGCCATGCGAGAAATGGGGCGAAAGACCGTGTGCTTTCATTGAGCTTGCAGCAGGTCAACAGCTAGATACAGAGGAGATTCGCCTCTGGTGCAAAGAGCATCTTGCTGGTTTCAAAGTCCCTAGCCACTTTATCTTTACTGGTATTCCGCGTACTTCAACGGGGAAAATTCAGAAGTTTGCTTTACGGGAGCGAGCGAAAGAGCTTGTATAGCTAACGTCACATAATTTAATTATGTGACATAGGCTATAATTACCCATTCTGATGGTGTAATTTATCCTGCAACCCACGACTATCGGGCGAGTGGGTAAAGACCTCAAGCCCGTCTTTGGTCACCGCCAGCATATGTTCGTACTGCGCCGATAACGAACGATCACGCGTCACTGCCGTCCAACCATCCTTGAGCATTTTCATCTCTGGCTTGCCAAGGTTCACCATTGGTTCAATGGTGAACACCATACCTTCCCTGAGTTTTGTCCCCGTACCTGGCGTGCCAAAATGAAAAACATGCGGTGGTTCATGGAATGCGCGCCCGATACCGTGTCCGACAAAATCCCGCACTACGGACATCCGCATCCCCTCGACATAGCGCTGGATTGCAAAGCCGACATCGCCCAAAGTCGCGCCTGCACGCACAACATCCAAGGCATGGTTCAGGCTGTTCCACGTCACGGTACAGAGTCTTTTGGCCTTGACGGGAATTTTATCACCCACCCCATACATCCGACTGGTATCACCGTACCAACCATCCAGAATAACCGTGACATCAATATTGACAATATCACCTTCACGCAAAAGATGGGTTTCGGCGGGAATACCATGGCAAATAACATGGTTGACGCTGGTACAGATGGACTTGGGAAAGCCACGATAATTCAAGGGCGCCGGAATTGCATTGTGATCAAGAATAAAATCGTGGCAAAGCCCATTGAGATATTCGGTGCTCACCCCTGGCTCAACATAAGGCTCGATATAGTCCAAACAGGCGGCGGCAAGCTGTCCTGCACGGCGCAAACCCGCAAAGTCGTCTTCATTATACAAAGTAATTCGCGTATCTTCATTCATGGTAATATTCAATCTTGGAACTCAAGGCGTTTATATAGGTTAATATCATTCTGCTCTGGCTGTATTGTGCAGCCCCATGCCTGAATTTCAACCCCCATCGAACGTGCTTGACGACACAGAGCAGCATAGTCTGGGTCAATCGTATCAGCAAGCGTAAATGCTGTGCAGTCATTGCGTTGCACGACAAAAATCAGCGCGGCCTGATGGCCTTGCTGTACCAGTTCTGTCAGCGTTTGCAGGTGTTTTTGGCCGCGTTTGGTGACGCTATCAGGGAAACTGGCGACACCACTCGAGGCACAAAGGGTAGCAGACTTGACCTCAAGGTAATATGAGGCGTTATCCTTGGGTCTTTTAAGGCAGAAATCCAGACGGGTTTTTGCGGATACCGTCACTTCTGATTGCACCTCTGGCCAATGGCTAAATTCTGGAATAGTCTTTGCCGCAAGTGCATCTGCCATGATGCGATTCGCACGAACCGTATCCACCCCCACCAGTGCCGTATGGGTATCGACGAATATCCAGCGATAGGGCAGTTTGGCCTTGGGGTTTTTTGCTGGCGCAAGATACACCGTCATTCCTGCGGCAACCAATCCTGTCATCGCACCTGGATTTGGGCAATGCACCGTACATTCTTGACCATCTGGCAACACAACATCGGCCAGAAAGCGTTTATAGCGGCGTATCAAAGTCGCCTTGATCATCATTCTTCAACATGTTTCAGAATATCATCGGCGCGCAACCATTCGGCACTGTCGATATTCAAGGTCAACTTTGCCCGCCGCGCCAGAGACTTCGCCAGAGGTTTCTTGCCCTCAAGAATTGCCGCTTCCGCCAGAGCCAAATCGGCCTCGCCCTTAGCGTCGAGGATCTGATGGGCGCGCGCGAGACCATGCCAGTAAATCGGCACATCTGGTTCATAACGCAACGCCTGTAACAGGTCATCTCGTGCAGCAATGGCATGGGTTGGGGTGTTTTTTTTGAGCCAAAGCTCTGCCCGTTGCTGGCGAATCAATGCCGCCCAAGGCAAGCGTTTAATGGCCTCGGTATAATACTGCAACGCCTGATCAGCTTGACCAGAAAGACGCTGAATATCACCCATTAAATCATACAGAAAACCATCTTCGGGATGCTCGGCAAGAATACCCTGCATCAAATTTACGGCTTCATCAAAACGCGCAAGACGCATCAAGGCAATAGCCCGTGCCATTCGTGCAGGCAAGCTCTCATCATCGGCAGGGTACAGTGCCAGAACTTCTTGCGGTGGCTTTTCAAAACCGTGCAGCTTTGCCCGAATACGCTCATGCACTGCTTGCCAACCAAGCGGCATGGCTCTGTCGCCAAGACGTTCGTGCTGGCGCGTGAAATAGGTGATCCGATCCTGAGTCAACGGGTGGGTCTGCATATATTGCGCATCCGCCATATCAGGATCAGGATGAAGCTGCTGCATTCGGCGGTTTAAGGCCACCATCCCCGCAAGACCAAGGCCAGAACGATGCAGCAATTCCGCCGCGCGACGATCTGCACCAGATTCCATACTACGCGAGAATTGTAAATTGTTCCGCCGATCAAGATGCTCACCCGCAAATGCCCCCGCCATTGCATAGCGTCCATCCCCTGAGGCTATCGCCAGTCCCAAGCCTAAAGCCGTGCCTAATATTGAACTTTTGCCACCATCGGATAGTCTTCCAGTTAATTTCAGGACATCATTATTGACATAATGCCCAAGCTCGTGGGCAAGAACTCCTGCAACCTCGGTGGGGCTTTCAGCCTGCGTCAACAGACCCGTATGCACAATAATTTGACCACCAGGCAAAACAGCCGCATTGATATTCGGATCAGAAACCACCGTAATATTCAGACGCTCATCTGACAGATTCGCCGCCTTCAACAAAGGCTGCATATAGACCCTGAGAGCATTCTCAATCTCAGTATCCCGCACCACGGCTTGGGCTTGCACGATAAATCCAATCCAGAACAATAGGACAAAGGGTATAGTTCTTGAGGTTGTGCGTGAGGCAAGATATGACATGAGAGAATAATGCTAAGGATAAAACACCATGACCATACCACGCTTGCTGAAAAATATCTGGCCTATTTTGCTC
>JAHDDM010000096.1 GCA_020629355.1 Rhodospirillaceae bacterium | reverse complement strand
CAATCAATTTATATGAGACTGGCTATAAAATGGTCACATTTTTGGAGTAGCAACTGAGCGCAAAGCAATAGGCTATATAAAACACAGTGGTCTGGTGAATTAAAGTGCAATTGGAATTCTGGTATCTACTCGTTTTACTTGGCCTGCTATTATGCACTGGCGCCTGGCGATTTTTGCGCCCGAATCGTGATAATCTCTTCATGCTCGTAGGCTGGAGCGGCATTATCGCGATATTGATGGTGGTGTATGTTTTGCGTGATGAATTGCAGGAAATACCGCGCCGCATGGCAGCAGAGTTTGGCTTGATTTCTGGTGCGCAAGATGGTGCAGGGCAGCTATATCCAGTGGACTCGAATGGTCATGCTGTCATTGAGGTTATGATTGCAGATAAGACCATTCCCATGCTGTTGGATACTGGCGCAAGCGCGGTGATGCTTGGGCGGGATGATGCCGCCCGATTAGGCATAGCACCAGATGCAGAGGATTATCGCCACCGTGTCAAGACCGCAAGTGGCGTGGAATATATGGCTAAGGTGCGCTTGCCAAAAATACAGATCGGCAATATGCTACTGCAAGATATTGAAACCTTGATCAGTCCGAAAAGCGGTATTTCCCTGTTGGGCATGACAGCTTTATCCAAGCTTGATGTTCGTCTTGAGGGCGACTATGTTCAATTGAGTCCAAAATACTAGAGACAAAATGGATGAAAATCGCTACCTTTAATGTCAATTCGATCAAGAAACGTATCCCTGCCGTTTGTGATTGGCTGCTGGAACATGAGCCAGATCATCTGGTGTTGCAGGAATTGAAATGCCAAACCGAGGCTTTTCCCATCGCATCCATTACAGAGCTAGGCTATCACGCCCATATCAAGGGACAGAAGGCCTATAATGGCGTTGCGATACTTTCAAAATCACCCGCCACATTACGCTGTGATGCTTTGGCTGGTGATGCGGATGATGAACAGGCGCGTTATCTTGAAATAGAGCAGGACGGCTTGATTCTGGCGGGTTTATATTTGCCGAATGGCAATCCCGTTCAAGACGAAAACGGTGCGGATAGTATAAAATTTCAGTACAAGTTGCGCTGGCTGGATCGTCTGATTGCACAAGCTGAGGCTCTGTTGCTCGAAGAGAAACCCGTGGTGATTACGGGTGATTTTAATGTCATTCCGAACGAGATGGATGTGTATGACGCACAGGCTTGGCAAGGGGATGCGTTGTATCACCCTGAGGTGCATAAACGTTTTCAGCATCTCTTGCATTTAGGCTTTTGGGATGCCTGGCGCACGCTACATCCTGATAAGCGTCGCTATAGCTTTTGGGATTATCAACGCGGACGCTGGCAAAAGGGCGAGGGGATACGCATTGATCATTTGCTGCTCTCGCCTCTGGCGGCGGAACGCTTGCAGAGCGCAGAAATTGATACGACCCCACGCGGTAGACCTGAACCCTCTGATCATACGCCCGTCTGGTGTGTATTGGGGTGATGTTTGCAAGCAGGCAATCGAAAAAACTCTACCTTAAATGAGCAAATAATGACGAATACAAAAAATGAAACTCTGGCAAGCACATCCTGAGCAGCAAAAAACCACCAATATGGCAGAGTTCTCGGCTTTTATGGCAGAGAAACACGCGCGGCCTGAATTGCACGATTATGCCCATCTGCATCAATTTTCTGTCACTGAACAGGTCCAGTTCTGGCGGGGTTTTGTCGAATTTAGCGGCATTATCGGCACGGGTTTTGAGGATTCTGGCCTTGAGATAGCGGATCCTGTGCATCAAAGCCGCTACTTTCCGAAAGCGCGAGTGAATCTGGCAGAAAACCTGATGCGCTATAATGACTATTGCGAGGCGTTGGTGTTCCATGCTGAGGATCTATGTACCAAGGCATTAAGCTGGCGGGAGATACACGAAGAGGTCTCGCGACTGCAACAGGCATTACAGGCGGCAGGACTTCAGATAGGTGATCGTGTCGCGGCTGTGATTCCCAACTGTCCCGAGGCCGTGATGGCCATGCTGGCAGTACAGAGCCTTGGCGGGGTCTGGAGTTCCTGCTCGCCAGATTTTGGCGTAACAGGGATTTTAGAACGCTTTGCCCAGATTGAGCCGAAATTTCTATTTTGCTGTGACGGCTATTGGTACAAGGGCAAGATTATTTCTGTTACAGAGAAAATCGCTGCTGTCGCGGAATCCCTGCCTAGCCTAAAGCAGGTGATTGTCGAGACCTATATTGATGCGCCACTGATCCCAAACGCGATATTTTGGCAAGACTTTATCGCACCCTATCCCGCCAAAGACTGCACCTTTACGCCACTACCTTTTAATCATCCCGCTTTTATCCTGTTTTCTAGTGGCACAACAGGCAAGCCGAAATGCTTTATTCATGGTGTTGGGGCGTATCTCTTGACCAATCGGCTAGACCTGTTGCTGCATAATGATGTTTGTGTTGGGGATCGTGTCCTGTTCTACACCACCACAGGCTGGATGATGTGGAATTGGCTGGTGGGGGCGTTGGGCGCAGGCGGAACGGTGATGCTGTATGATGGTTCGCCTTTTGCGCAAGGATCACAAACTCTGTTTCAACTGGCGGAAGACGAGCATATCAGTCTATTGGGCGTATCACCGAAATTCCTGAGTGTTGTGGAAAAAGACGGCTATATCCCAAAAGATCACCATGATTTTGTTGCCTTGCGCCGCATAACGACTTCTGGTTCGCCATTATCCACGGGCAATTTCGATTTCGTCTATCAGGGCATCAAAGCCGATATACATCTGTGCCCCATCAGTGGTGGCACAGATATTCTTGGCTGTTTTCTGGGCGGAGAACCCCGCGCTGCTGTCCATAGCGGTGAAATGCAAGTCCCACTGTTGGGCAAAGATGTTCGGGTCATGGATGATCACGGCACGGTTCTGGAATCGGGTACGGGGGAATTGGTTTGCTACGCGCCTTTTCTAGGCATGCCGCTAGGTTTTTGGGATGATGCGGATGATCAGAAATACCATGCGGCCTATTTTGATCGTTTTGCGGCAAATATTTGGTGTCATGGTGACTTTCTGGAGCGCACCAGCACTGGCTACATCATCCACGGCCGTTCCGATACGGTGCTGAATCCTGGCGGAGTACGCATTGGGACAGCAGAGATTTATCAGGCTATCGAGCATCTGCCAGAAATAGCCGATGCTGTCGTCATTGGCCAGAGGTGGGATGATGATGTCCGTATCGTTTTGTTTGTCGTGCTTGCAGAGGGACATACACTATCGGATGAACTGCAACAGAAAATTCGTCACAGCATCAAAACCACTTGTTCACCACGACATGTTCCCGCAAAGATTCTTCAGGTACAGGCCATACCGCGTACCCGCTCTGGCAAGATTAGCGAAAAGGCCGTGAGTGATATTGTCCACGAACGCGCGGTACAGAATCAAGAGGCTCTGGATAACCCTGAAGCTTTGGAATACTTTACCCATAGAACGGAGCTGCAAGTATGATCCATCATGTCCATGTTCCAGTTTTGAATCAATATAGTACACAATCCCTATCGCGTGAAATGACCAATCAGCTACTGTTGGGTGAAGAGCTGAACATTCTTTCTGATACAGGTGATGCTGTTCAGGTACAATCATGCACCAGCGGCTATTGTGGTTACGTCGCCCGTTCTGCACTAAAGGCAGGGCAGGCAGAAGCCAGACATTTTGTCCGTGTGCCGTCGACTTTAGCATTCGATGCACCAGACATTAAAACACCGAATCCTGTTGTTTTGCCCATGTTGGCACAGGTACAGGTGGTGCGGATACAGAAAAACTTTAGCGAAACACCCCTTGGTTGGGTGATCAGTGATCATCTTTTGCCAAAGGACACACCACGGGCAGTGGATATTCCAGCATTGATTACGCTCGCGCACAGTTATCTTGATACGCCCTATCTTTGGGGCGGCAATACACAGGCTGGCCTTGATTGTTCAGGCTTGATCCATATTCTCTGGCGGCGATTTGGCGTTCATGTACCTCGCGATAGCCAGCAGCAGGAACAGGCCGAAGGTTGGCAAACCGTCACCGAACCTTATGCGGGTGATCTGGTGTTCTGGCCTGGTCATGTTGGATTGATGATTGATGCAACGCGCCTGCTGCACGCGAATGCCCATGCTATGCGGACAGTAATAGAGCCGTTAGAAGTCGTCCATCAGCGCATAGGGCAATGTTCCATAATTAGGCGTATGATATGAAAGAGCGCATTTGGCAACGGATGCTGAGTGGGCGGCGGTTGAATCTCGCTGAACCGTCGGCATTGGACATCGAAATAGAAGACATCGCCCGTGGCCTATCCCGTATCAATCGCTGGTCAGGCCAGACCTCAGGCCGCCACGGTCTTTCTGTGGCGCAGCATTCCGTGCTGGTGACAGAACAGCTGAGATTGCTGAAACCGAAAGCCTCAATAGAACTTTTGCGCGCCGCATTACTGCATGATGGTGCAGAATATGTTATTGGCGATATGATCTCGCCGTTCAAAAAATTTATCGCTGGTAGCTATATTGAAGTCGAAAATGCCCTGCAAGCTGTCATTCATCAACGGTTTTCTTTGCCTCATCCTGTGCCCAAGGTCTGGACACAGAGCATCAAACGCGCTGATCGTCAAGTCGCTTGGCTAGAGGCGACTGAACTTGCAGGGTTTAGCCCTGCTGAGGCCAGTAAATTTATCGCGAAACGTCCTGAAAAATTGCTACAGGATACTCTTGAAGCCAGCAGCCCTGATGAGGCGGAGCAGCAATTTCTCAAACTTTTTCAGGAAATTCAGCCATGACATTCGATAGGAAACAAGCCGCAAACTGGTTCGAACAGCTTCAAGGCCGTATCATTGCTGGCCTTGAGCTGCTTGAAACCGAATTTGGCGACCCTAATGCAAAATTCCAGCCCAAACTTTGGCAACGCCATGACCAGCATCATCCGAATGACCCGAAAGCCTCTGGCGGTGGCGGACGAATGGCGGTTCTCCGTGGTACTTTGTTTGAAAAGGCAGGCGTGAATTTTTCCGAAGTCCACGGTCATTTTAGCGAAAAGTTTCGCAAGGAAATTCCTGGTGCTGGTGAAAGCGGGGCATTTTGGGCCAGCGGGATTTCCTTAGTCATCCATCCCACCTCGCCGCATATTCCCATTATCCATATGAACACCCGTATGATTGCCACCGAAAAACAGTGGTTCGGTGGCGGAATTGATCTTACGCCCGCTTTACCTGATGCGACTGAAACAGAGGCTTTTCATCAACAGCTACAACAGGGCTGCGATAGGTTTAACCCTGAGTATTATCCCCGTTTCAAAAAACGCTGTGACGAGTATTTCTTTCTGCCCCACCGTAATGAACCGCGCGGGGTTGGTGGGATTTTTTATGATAATCTTGATTCTGGTGATCTGGTGCAGGACTTTGCTTTCACCCAAGCTATTGGGTCTTTGTTCCTTGAAATATACCGCCCGATTGTCGAGGCCAAAGCCAAGCTGTCTTGGGGCGAAGTCGAAGCTGAAGC
>JAHDDM010000095.1:3779-5551 GCA_020629355.1 Rhodospirillaceae bacterium | reverse complement strand
TGATCCCGCCGTCTTTGACCCTGATTGTCTACGGCGTGACCATCAACGAAAGTATCTCAAAGCTGTTCTTTGCGGGGATTCTGCCTGGGATTATACTCGCGTCTCTGTTCATGGCCTATGTTGCCTTGATGTCGAAGTTTTCACCATCATGGCAACCAAATCCTGAGCCCAAAATCACCCTGCAAGAAAAAATTGCGCAATCGCGCTTTTTAATTCCAGTACTGCTCCTGATTATGCTGGTGATCGGCTCGATGTATTTAGGCTTCGCTACCGCCACCGAAGCCGCTGCTTTTGGCGTGTTGGGCAGCTTGCTTCTTGCTGCCGCACAAGGCTCACTGAGTTATAAAACCTTCACCGCCAGCCTGATGGGGGCGACCCGCACCTCGGCAATGATTGCACTGATCCTCGCAGGTGCAGCGTTTCTTTCCCTCGCCATGGGCTTCACTGGCATTCCAAGTGGCCTTGCTGATCTGATTGCGACATGGGAGCTCTCGCGCTTCGAGCTACTATTGGTTCTGCTGTTGTTTTACATCATCCTGGGGATGTTTCTTGACGGAATTTCCTCGGTGGTCTTGACCATGGCTGTCGTCGAACCGATGGTGCGTCAAGCAGGGATTGATTTGATCTGGTTCGGGATTTTCATTGTCGTGGTGGTGGAAATGGCACAGATTACACCGCCCATTGGCTTTAATCTGTTTGTTCTGCAAGGCATGACCAACCACGAAATGAACTTTATCGCACGCGCGGCCTTTCCGATGTTTTTGATCATGGTCTTGATGGTCTTTATTCTGATGGCTGTGCCAGAGATTGCGACATGGCTACCGGATAATATCCGCACTAGGCAATGATACCTGCCCTCTATTGGTGTGGCAAGCATGGGCAATTTCTGCTGATCATCGGTTTAGTATCGGGCGCTGGGCTGCCAGAATTTGCGGACTACATCAATAATTTTCTACCGCTTATCGTGAGTATATTGCTGTTTCTGAATGCCTTCCGTATCGGCTGGAGACCCGCCTTGGGTTCACTGAAAAACGGCAAAGAGACAGCGACTGTTGTTCTATTGCAACAGATTCTACTGCCCTGCCTTGCGATAGGTGTTCTTGGACTTTTAGGCTGGCTTGAGAGCAGCTATAGCCTCGCTGCTATCCTGATACTCTCGGCCTCAAGCGTCAGTGCCAGCCCTCATTTAACAACCTTGCTCGGCTATAATCCAGCACCTGCTTTACGTCTATTGATCCTCAGCACGGCTATCCTGCCCTTTAGTATCCTGCCGATTCTTCTGCTGCTGCCCAATATTGCTGATCCGTATATTGTCTTTTTAGGGGCAACAAAGCTGCTGGGCATTATCCTCATCGCCACCGGATTAGGCTTCATATTGCGCCAAAAATTCTACCCCGTCTTATCCGAACACAACGCCACCATACTCAGCGGCCTGACGAGTATTACCCTTGCCGTCATTGTTATCGGCTTGATGAAAGCCTTTCGCCCCACCCTTGAGAACAATCCCATGGCCTTGATCAGCTGGATTGCGCTCGCCTTTGGATTATGTCTTGGCTTACAGGTCATTAGTGGTCTTATCATGCGTAAATTCCTTGATGCTGATCATACCGTGGCAGCTGGTGTCGTGGCTGGAAACCGTAATGTCGCGCTGTTTCTGGTGGCCTTGCCCGCCAGCGTCACCGAACCTATTTTACTTTTTGCTGCCTGTTACCAAGTACCCATGTATTTAACACCTATTATTATGCGGCGATTTTACCGCTACACGACACGAA
>JAHDDM010000095.1:0-3679 GCA_020629355.1 Rhodospirillaceae bacterium | reverse complement strand
TTTTGATTGACAAGGTGCTTTTTTGATTCAAGAGTTAAGTTTTCATATCTAACGGGAGACAAACATGAACAATATCACACTAAGTGCTGCATTGAATCTTGAACATCTCGGCGTTCAAAACCCTTTCAAAAGCCAATATGGCAACTATATCAACGGCGAATTTGTCGCACCAAAGTCTGGGGAATATTTTGCCAACCCAACACCCGTAACTGGCGAAACCCTTTGCCATATGGCGCGCTCGAATGCAGAAGATGTCGAGGCTGCACTTGATGCCGCCCATGCGGCTTTTCCCGCTTGGGGCAAAACTTCGCTCGCGGAACGCTCGAATATCCTGATGAAGATCGCGGACATTATCGAGCAAAACCACCATACATTGGCAGTGGCAGAAACCCTGGATAATGGCAAGCCCATTCGCGAGGCCATTAACGCTGATATTGCCTTAGCGATTGATCATTTCCGCTACTTTGGCGGTGTAATCCGTGCAGAAGAAGGCAGTATTTCTGAGATTGATGCCAATACTTACGCCTACCACATCAACGAACCTTTAGGCGTTGTTGGACAAATTATTCCGTGGAATTTCCCGCTTTTGATGGCGACTTGGAAACTTGCGCCTGCTCTGGCAGCAGGAAACTGTGTCGTGCTCAAGCCCGCTGAGCAGACTCCAGCCTCAATCATGGTGCTGACGGAAATGATTGGACATTTACTCCCTGCGGGAGTGCTGAATATCGTTAGCGGCTTTGGCCTTGAGGCTGGCAAGCCTCTGGCCTCGTCAAGCCGTGTCGCCAAGGTGGCTTTCACGGGTGAAACCACCACTGGACGGATGATCATGCAATATGCCAGCGAGAACCTGATTCCCGTGACTCTGGAACTTGGCGGCAAGTCGCCGAATATCTTCTTTGCGGATGTGATGGATGCCGATGATGCCTATTTCGACAAGTGCCTCGAAGGCTTCACGATGTTTGCGCTGAACCAAGGCGAGGTCTGCACCTGTCCAAGCCGTGCCTTGATTCAGGAGTCCATCTATGACGACTTTATGGCGCGCGCCCTAGAGCGTGTAAACGCAATCAAGCAGGATAATCCCTTGTTGCCAGAGACCATGATCGGGGCACAGGCCTCGACGGAGCAGCTGGAAAAGATTCAATCCTACCTGAAGCTTGGACGCGATGAAGGTGCAGAAGTCCTCGCTGGCGGCAATCAAGGATCGTTAGGCAATGGCTTGGAAAATGGTTATTACATCCAGCCCACCGTCTTCAAAGGCCACAATAAAATGCGGATATTCCAAGAGGAAATCTTCGGCCCTGTGGTCTCTGTCACCACCTTCAAAGACGAAGCCGATGCATTGGAAATTGCCAATGATACGCTGTATGGCCTTGGCGCGGGGGTCTGGTCACGGAATGGCAATATCGCCTTCCGTATGGGTCGCGGCATTCAAGCGGGGCGGGTGTGGACGAATTGTTACCACGCCTATCCAGCTCATGCCGCATTCGGCGGCTACAAGCATTCTGGTATCGGGCGCGAGAACCACAAGATGATGCTTGGTCACTATCGCCAAACCAAGAACCTGCTGGTTTCTTATGATGAAAATCCCCTTGGTTTCTTCTAAGAATGGTTACTGCAACGGATGAAGCTCTGGCCTTACTGGAGCAGATCAAGGCGCGTCACGGCGATGACTTACTGTTCCATCAGTCTGGCGGCTGTTGTGATGGTTCTGCCCCGATGTGCTACTCTGCCAAGGAGTTCCGCATTGGGGCGAACGACGTTCTGTTAGGCTCTATCGCTGATGTGCCCGTCTATATTGGCGCTGCACAGCACGAATACTGGAAACACACCGAATTAACCATTGATGCGGTTCCAGGGATTGGCGGGATGTTCTCGTTGGACAATGGCACAGGGCAACGTTTTCTCACCCGTTCCGATGTCTGCACCACAGAGTAGGATACTCTTTTTTGGCCTAGGCAAGATGGGTCTGCCCATGGCGCTGAAGCTGCATCAAGCAGGCCATGCTGTCTTGGGTGTCGATGTTGCCGAAGATTGCCTTGAATTGGCGCGGGCGCGTGGCCTTGAGGCCACAACATGGCATGATATTCATCCAAATCAGGATGTGATCATCACCATGCTGCCAACAGGAAAGCATCTTCTTGAGGTCATTGCCGCACTTTATCCGAAACTGAAAGCAGACACGCTGCATTTGGACTGCTCGACCATTGGTGTTGATGAGGCTCGCCAGATGCACGAGGCCGCAAAGGAGCATGGCATTCTCTGTCTTGATGCGCCCGTCTCTGGCGGTGTCATGGGGGCAGAAAAAGGCAGCTTGACCTTTATGGTTGGCGGCACAGGAGCCGCCTATGATCAAGCCAGCAGTCTGTTCGAGATTATGGGGCAAAAATCCGTGCTTTGCGGTGCTGCTGGTGCGGGTCAAGCGGTGAAGGCGTGCAATAACATGCTCTTGGCAATCTCCATGATCGGGGTGAGCGAGGCCTTTATTCTGGCGGAAAAACTTGGCCTCAGCCCTGAAGCCCTGTTCGAGGTCTCCAGCCAGTCCTCTGGTCAATGCTGGTCGCTGAATACCTATTGCCCCGTGCCTGATCAAGTCGAAGGTGCCCCCTCGAACAATAATTACCAGCCAGGATTCTCGGCAGCGTTAATGCTCAAAGATTTATTACTCGCACAGTCTGCTGCTGAACAAAATCATGCTATAACCCCTTTGGGTGCGCAAGCACTAAGTCTTTATCAACAGATGGTCGAGGCAGGCCATGGCGACAAAGATTTCTCTGGCATTATTCAACATCTTCAATAGGAAACTCCCATGACCTTGATCATCGAAAAATGCGCTCGCGGCGTAGCGCATCTACGCCTGAACCGTCCAGAAGCGCTGAACGCACTGAATGCTGCCTTAATTGATGCTCTGCTTGAGGCCGTACAGCGACATAACAGCAATCCAGAGATTGGCTGTATTGTACTGTATGGAACAGACCGTGCCTTTGTCGCTGGTGCAGACATTAAAGCCATGCTGCCAAAAGACTTTGCGGATGTACAGGCTGAGGAAATGTTTGTCTTTCGCATCAATGACCTTGCGAAGATACAGAAGCCTCTGATTGCGGTGGTCGAAGGCTATGCCTTAGGTGGCGGTTGCGAGTTAGCCATGGCCTGTGACATTATTCTGGCCTCCGAAAAGGCACAGTTTGCACAGCCAGAGATTACCCTGGGCACCATTCCTGGACTTGGCGGCACACAGCGCCTTACGCGGGCTGTGGGCAAGGCCAAGGCCATGGATTTAGTCCTGAGCGGACGGCGCATGAAAGCAGAGGAAGCCGAACGCGCTGGTCTCGTCTCGCGTATAGTGCCAAGCGAAGAACTGCACGCTGAGGCGACAAAGCTTGCTGAAACCATTGCTGGCTATTCCCATCCCGTGGTCAAGATGGCGAAGCAGGCGGTGAACCTTGCCGCGGAAACAACCTTGAGCCAAGGATTACAGAACGAGAAACAGCTTTTCGAGGCCAGCTTTGCCCTTGAAGACAGGCGCGAAGGCATGACCGCCTTTGCAGAAAAACGCAAACCTGTCTGGCAGCAGCGTTAAGACAAATATAGCCTGTCTCATATAATTTGATTATATGAGACAGGCTATATTCGAATTTCTACCGAAACCGCGCATATAGACTGGCTCGTTGTTTGTGATGCG
>JAHDDM010000094.1 GCA_020629355.1 Rhodospirillaceae bacterium | reverse complement strand
GTTCTTGCTGGTTATCTGTATAGTGAGCCTAATTCATTAGATATAGCATGATCGCCTAATTTTGATCATGCTATAGGAGCGCAAGGCGCGACCGTCGCGTATGCGACGCCCCCGCGGAGCAGTTTTGTTGCGATGGTCGGCGGTAGAACCGCCGACAAGGCCGTAAGGCCGATAGGCGTGAGCGATAAAAGTGTTATAGCCTATCTCATATAATCAAATTATATGAGATAGGCTATATCTTGCAGTAGAAGCATTTGGAAAGGACAATCCGTGGCAGCAAAAAATTTCTGGACAGACGAGAACCAAGACATTTTGGTGAAATTATGGAAAAAAGGCACCTCAGCCCGTGACATCGCTGAAGCTCTAGGTGGCAGCATTACACGCAATGCCGTGATTGGCAAGGCGAACCGCATGGGACTGTCGCAACAGCCGAAAAAGGCTGTGGCAGAAGAGCCAGAGCGTCTCACCATGCCGAGTCTGAAACATTGCCAGTGGCCTTTTGGCGATCCGAACGATGCGGACTTTTATTTCTGTGGCAAGCCAATTGTGCCTGATTGGCCCTATTGCGAAGAACATTGCGGCGAGGCTTACCGCACGCTGAATGATAAGGATGAAGTGCCAGCCACGGATGAAGAAGCCAAGTCCGAAGCACCAAAGCCAGAGACGAAAAAGCCAACAGGTAAATAGTTGTGGTTTCGGTTTGAATATTGTGTTGTTTTGTGATTAAAGTGCCTCAAATGTGTTTTGAGTGTGACCAAGCGCACAGGTGGCCTGTCTTGTTTTGGCGCATTATACGCTAGGAATATTTGGGCTTGAAAAAAAGCGAAAAAAACAACCTGTATTTAGGAGTTCTTGAATGAGTGCGGAAAACCAAAATCCCGAAGAAGATCCCATGATCGGTGACATTTTGTCATCCATCAAAAGTATCATTAACGAAGATGAGGATGATGCTCAGGGAAAAGTTGCGGCAGACCCCGTTGAAGATATTGATGATCCTATGGCAGGACTGAACTTTGACGAGGATCTTACCGTTGAACCGACACCGCTTGCACCAGCACCAGTCCCGACGCCAGAGCCGACTCCTGCACCTATTGCCATGCCAGCCGCGATTGCAGATGATCTTGAAGAAAGTATCATTTCCAGTGCCACGGCAGATATTGGTGCACAACAATTTGTCAAGTTGAACAATATGATTCGTATGGGGAATTCCAATATTACCCTTAGTGATATTGTGCGCTCGCTATTGCGCCCGATGCTCCGTGAGTGGCTTGATGAAAATCTTCCAGCAATGGTCGAGCAGAAAGTGGAATATGAGATTAAGCGTCTGGTGAATCGTGTCGAAGACCAATAACCATCATCCTAATGTCTGTTTTTTGAACTTGCCCCGATTGCGATTGTGCTTCGGGGCTTTTTACGTTCATATTTATATTAGATGCCTCTAAAAGCCTAAGATTTCGATGCAGATAGGATCAAAGCACGAAATTGAGTACCGGAACATATTCGGATATTTGAGGAACGGAAATGAGTGATTTGATCCTAGATGCGCGAAAGATAGGTTTTTAGAGGTATCTAACCATGCTTGCGAAAAATTTTGACCATCGTCTTTTTGAACAGAAGTTTAATGATCGTTGGGATGAAGGCGGTTTTTTTGCAGCGAAAAAGCAGAAGACGGCCTCGGACAGCAACGCCTATACGATTATGTTGCCGCCGCCGAATGTCACTGGCTCGCTGCATGTCGGTCATGCCCTGAACCATACCTTACAGGATGTGTTGACCCGTTATCATCGGATGCGCGGCTATAATACGCTCTGGCAGCCAGGTACGGATCATGCGGGTATTGCGACGCAGATGATGGTCGAGCGAAATCTGGCGCAACAAGGCATCAAGCGCAAAGAAATAGGCCGTGAAGCCTTTATTGGTCACGTTTGGGACTGGAAGCGCGACTATGGTGATCGGATTGTCCATCAACAGAAGCGTCTGGGTGAAAGTTGCGACTGGTCACGACAGCGTTTTACCATGGATGATGGGCTTTCGGCGGCGGTGGTGAAGACGTTTGTTGCCCTGCATCGGCAGAACTTGATTTATCGTGATAAGCGTCTGGTGAATTGGGATGTGAAATTCCAAACGGCATTGTCTGATCTTGAGGTAGAAAGCAAAACGGTACAGGGCAAACTGTATCATATTCGCTATCCGCTTGAAAATGGCGCGGGTATTGTGGTGGCGACAACAAGACCAGAGACGCTCTTTGGTGATATGGCGGTGGCGGTACATCCTGAGGATGAACGCTATCAGGCTCTGATAGGGCAACAATGTACTTTGCCGCTTTGTAATCGGCGTATCCCGATTATCGCGGATACCCATGCTGATCCTGAAAACGGTAGTGGCGCGGTGAAAATCACGCCAGCCCATGATTTTAACGACTTTGAGGTCGGGCGCGCCCACGGTCTTGAGCAGCGTTCGGTCATGGACTTAAAGGGTCATTTGAACGATGCTGTGCCAGAGGACTATCGCGGTCTTGAGCGATTCGCGGCACGGAAAAAGGTGGTCGCAGACCTTGAGGCTCTGGGGCTGCTGGTGACGGTCGAAGACCATGAACATGCTGTACCCCACGGCGACAGAAGCAAAGAACCGCTTGAGCCGTTGCTTACCGATCAATGGTATCTGAATGCCAAAGTGTTGGCAAAACCTGCCATTGAGGCTGTCGAAGATGGTCGGATCACCATCATGCCCGAAAGCGAACGTAATCGGTATTTCAGCTGGATGCGCGATATTCAGCCGTGGTGTATCTCGCGGCAATTATGGTGGGGGCATCGTATTCCTGTCTGGTATGGCCCTGATGGCGAGGTCTTTGTTGCGGAAAATCAGCAGGAGGCCGAAGCTGAAGCACGGATTCACTATGATCGTCCCGTACGTCTGGAACAGGACCCCGATGTGCTGGATACCTGGTTTTCTTCTGCCCTATGGCCGTTCTCGACACTGGACTGGCCTTGGGAAACCACCGAATATTTGCGGCGGCATTATCCCACGGATGTACTGGTCACGGGGGCAGATATTCTGTTCTTTTGGGTGGCGCGGATGATTATGATGGGCTTGCATTTTATGCAGGAAGTCCCGTTTCATACCGTCATCCTGCATGGTCTGGTACGCGACAGTCAAGGCCGCAAAATGTCGAAAACTATCGGCAATGTCATTGATCCGCTAGAGCTTTGTGATGAAAAAGGCGCGGATGTTGTCCGTTTAACCCTGTGTGCCTTGACGGTACAGGGACGCGATACGAAGCTGTCTGATCAACGTTTTGACGGCTATCGGAACTTTATCACCAAGCTTTGGAATGCCAGCCGTTTTCTGGAACATCACGGCGCGACTTTATCACTGGATGCGCCCTGTCCAGAGCCAAAACTGGCGTGTAATCAATGGATGCTTGCGCAACTTTCTGAAGCTATTCGCGATTCCGAACGCGCCTTGGCAGAGTATCGTTTTAATGATTATGCAGGCGCGCTGTATCGGTTGGTTTGGAATCGTTTCTGTGATTGGTATATTGAACTGATCAAGCCTTTCTTGCATGACGAAAACCACGAAGGACGTGAGGAAAGCCTGCAATGTGCCGAATATTGCCTAATGAGTATTCTGAAACTGTTGCATCCGATCACGCCTTTTATTACCGAAGAGCTGTATGATTCTTTAAGTGCCACAGATGATACGCGAATGTTGGTGGTGGCGGACTGGCCTGATGCGGAGGCTATTCCTGCTCAGTCCCATGATACAATGCAATGGCTGATGGGTCTGATCACCACGGTGCGCTCGATCAAGGTCAGTATGGATATTGCCCCCGCACAGGCCACCGCATTGAATCTTGGTGATTTTAGTCCTGAACAATCAGCGTTATTGCAGGAATACAGCAAAGCTATTCACGGTCTGGCGCGTCTTGGTCTTGAGCATGGGAATTTTCCGAATACCGTGCGTTTTCCACTGGATGGTGCGGTGGTGCATCTGCATCTGGCGGGTGATATTGATTTGGCAGCAATCAAAGCCCGTCTCGATAAGGAATATGCCAAGGGCGAAAAGCAGTTAAAGCAATTATGCGGACGTTTGGATAATCCTGCCTTTGTGGCCAAAGCCCCCGAAGATGTCCTTGAGGAACACCGCGCGCGATTGCAGGACTTGCAAACAACACAAGGCCAGTATCAAGCGATTATTGAGGCGCTTAAGCCATGATTAAGGTGTGATCCTTAGGCCGCTTTATCTGGTGAAGTTGGTATCAGCGCTAGACGCAAGCCAAGGCTTTTGGTCAACTGAACTAATGTGCTGAATTTCGGATCGCCCTTACCACTGAGTGCCTTATACAGACCTTCTCGTGAAATTCCACTACGGCGGGCAATTTCAGCGTAGCCCTCGGAGCATACGACATCACGCAAAGCAGCAATAATAAAATCTGCATCAGGTACGCCAGACTCGTCTTCTTCCATCAAGGTTGTCACAAACTCTCTGACTTCTTCTGGTGTGTGCAAATATTCAGCTAAATTAAATGGTTTTATCTCTACCATGTCCAATCTCCTCTATCAGTTGACGAGCGCGCTGAATATCCCGCGATTGTCTATCTTTTTTCCCGCCACAAAGTAGCAAAATAGCCGTGTTATCTGAAACACTATAGTATATCCTATAGCCTGGTGAGAAATGAAAACGTAATTCGTGCAAACCGCCACCTAATGATTTTGTATCTCCAAAGTGTTCGTGTTGCACAGCACGAATACGTTTCAAGATACGCGCCCGTGTTTTGACATTGCTCAAACCCAAAATCCAATCATCAAAAATTTTGGTGCGATATGGTGCGATATACGGCAATCATGTATGTATTGTAGTACACGTGTTATGTGAGCGCAATCATGTTATTTCACTCAGGAACAGCATACAGAGCTATTCAATTTTCCTGTTGCACTAATCAGAATCACCGCCTATTATTCGCTATCGCTGTGGGAGCGATAGGATCATATAGATCAAAATTTACAAGGAGAAAACTACCCATGATTGATATCCCCCCCCCCAAGAAAAATCGTGTACTACCTCGTCGTGGCTTTCTTAAAGCTGCTGGTCTAGGAACAGCTGCCGTGGCTGCCAGTACCTTAGCTGCACCGGCTATTGCAGAGGGCAAACGCGAATTGCGTCTGGTCACGACCTGGCCGAAAAATTTCCCTGGCCTTGGCACGGGTGCGCAACGTTTTGCGGATCGCGTAACGCAATCTTCCGAAGGCAAGCTAACAGTGAAACTGTTTGCTGCTGGTGAACTTGTTCCACCGTTTGAAAGCCATGATGCGGTTTCCAGCGGTGCGGCGGACATGTACCACGGTGCGGATTATTACTGGCAAGGCAAGCACAAGGCCTATAATTTCTTTACTGCTGTTCCTTACGGTTATACTGCAAACGAAATTGACGCTTGGATCATGCATGGCGGCGGTCAAGAACTGTGGGATGAATTGGGTGGTCGCTTTGGCATAAAACACTTGCCTTGTGGCAACACGGGTGTCCAGTGGGGCGGTTGGTTCAACAAGGAAATCAAGTCCCTTGATGATATGA
>JAHDDM010000093.1 GCA_020629355.1 Rhodospirillaceae bacterium | reverse complement strand
CATCGGTTTTTGGTATCGACATGCGGAGGTTCGAATCCTCCCGCCCCAGCCATTTTACCTTCACGTTGATTCTCAAATAACAGAAACTGCATGGCTGTGCACAGGCTTCTATCAACAGGGGAATCGCATGAAAGCTTATCCCTGTACTAAATCACCACCTAGCAGCAGAAATACTCTAAATCAAAATTATCTCTATAAGAGTTTTATTCCACCGTCACGCTTTTGGCTAAGTTTCGCGGTTGATCAATATTGCGCCCCAAACACACCGCCGTTTCATAGGCCAGCATCTGTACTGGTAAGGAATACAGAATCGGGCTGAGGGTCTCTGGCACATCTGGTAGGGTAATGCAGCGGACTTTATGATCCAGTCCATGTTCTTTGACCGCCTGTGTCCCCGCCTGATCCGTGAGCATAATCAGATTACCGTCACGCGCCGCGACTTCCTGGATATTGCTGAAGGTTTTGCTGAACCAGCGATCCGATGGTGCAATAAAAATCACGGGCAGTTCTGGCGAAACCAACGCAATCGGGCCGTGTTTCATCTCGCCCGCAGGATAACCTTCGGCGTGCATATAGGTAATCTCTTTCAGCTTCAACGCACCTTCCAGCGCAATAGGATAGTTCAAGCCTCTGCCTAGGAAAAACACACCAGAAGCTGGCGCAAGGACTTCTTTGGCAATGATTTTATAGTCCTCAATAATACTAAGCGCCGCAACCAATTTGCCCGATAAATCCAGCAAGTCCGCCACCATGCTCTGTGCCTGTGCCTTGGGGATACTTCCCATCTGTTCTGCCATCCAAATCGCCAGGCAATGCAGGGCGGTGAGCTGTGTTGTAAATGCTTTTGTCGAGGCCACGCCAATTTCAGGCCCTGCAAGGGTGGGTATTGTATGGTGTGCTTCACGCGCTAGAGAGCTGGTTGGGACATTCACAATCGCCGTGGTCTGGCCGCCGAGCTCTTGCCAGTGTCGCATGGCTTCCATGGTGTCCATGGTTTCACCAGACTGGCTGACAAAAATCCCAAGGCTATTTTGTGGGCAGACAATATCGCGGTACCGCATCTCGCTGGCCATTTCGTGGCGGATGGGGATGCGGCATAACTGCTCAAACCAGTAGCCTGCAACAAGTGTTGCATAGTAGGCTGTCCCGCAGGCAGTAAACTGAATAAGCGGCGTTCTGAGATACTGGCTTTGTGGATAATCCGCCCAGTTGATCATCAGTGTCTTGGGATCAATCAGACTATGTAAAGTATCACCAATAACGCCAGGCTGTTCGTGAATTTCTTTCAGCATGGCGTGAGGATAATTGCCCTTACCAAGGCCAGCAATCTGTACAGTATTGGCGACAAAATCGCGCGTAACGGTCTTGTTGGCAGCATCAAAAATCTGAATGGTATCGGGTTTCAGCACCGCCCAATCGCCATTTTCGAGGTAACAAACCTGATCAGCAAGTCCAGATAAGGCGACCGCATCCGAGCCAATAAAGCTTTCACCATGATGTTGTCCTATTGCCAGAGGGCTGCCTTGTCTGGCTGCAATCAAGGTATCTGGATAATCCCGAAAACAGATCAGTAGAGCAAATGCGCCTTCGAGTTTCGGCAGTACCCGTATCATGGCACGTTCAGGATCGGCACCCGTTTTGAGTTCGGCTTCCAGAAGATGCACCACCACTTCGGTATCGGTCTCCGAAGTCCAAACCACATCCCCAAGAGTTGCTTTAAGTTCATGGAAATTTTCGATAATGCCATTATGCACCAAGGCCACCGCCTCTGTGCCATGCGGATGGGCGTTATGTTCCTCTGCCCCGCCGTGGGTTGCCCAACGGGTATGGCCAATTCCAGTGAGACCGTCAATGGGTGCGCTGGCGTAGCTTTGGCGGAGATTTTCTAATTTACCCGCTGCCCGAACCCGATGCAGAGCCTTGTGATCAATCACTGCAATCCCTGCCGAGTCATAGCCGCGATATTCCAGACGTTGCAAGCCTGCAATCAAACGCTCAGCGACAAAATCTGTGCCGCAAATACCGATAATTCCACACATTTATTTGCCTATTTTACGCTCGCGGTGGCGTTTTGCACCCCCGCGAATGATCATCTGTTTATTGCGCTCTAAGGAGAGATCATCATCGTCAATATTGTCTGAAATGACACTGCCTGCCCCGACAATACTATTCTTGCCAATCTTTAGCGGCGCAACCAGTGAACTGTTCGTGCCAATAAAGGCATTCTCGCCAATATGGGTTGGGTGCTTTGATTGCCCATCGTAATTACAGGTGATCGTACCCGCACCGATATTCACGCGCGGCTCAATGAAACAGTCACCAAGATAAGCATGATGGTTCGCACGGGTATGGGATTGCAGGCGTGAGTTTTTTATCTCGACAAAATTGCCGACCTTGACATCATCTTCTAAGTTACTGTTCGGACGTAAGCGAGAATAAGGCCCAACTTGGCATTTCTGTCCAATCGTCGCCTGCTCAAGGTGGCTAAAGGCGAGTATCCGTGTATCCTTTGCCACGCAAACGCCACGCGCAAAAATGACGTTCGGTTCGATAAAGCAACCCGCCGCTATTTCGGTATCGACACTGAAATAAACCGTTTCTGGCGCAAGCATCTGCACACCATGATCCAAGAATTGCGCGCGTTTCTGTTGCTGCCACAGAGACTCTACAGCCGCAAGTTGTGCCAGCGTATTCACCGAAGCCATTTCTTCAAGTGGAAAAGTAATGTGCTGTATTGAACGTTTCTGTGCATTGGCTAAGGTGACTAAATCAGTAAGATAGAGTTCCTGAGCAGCATTATCGACTTTAAGCTGATCAAGATAGGGCAATGCTTCAGGACTTAATGCCATAACCCCAGCGTTGCACAGGGTAATCGCGCGTTGATCATCGGTGGCGTCTTTCTCTTCGACAATAGCGGTAATGCTGCCCTCAGAATTGCGGATTAAACGCCCGAAACCATGCGGCTGATCGGTCTCAAAACTGGCAATGCACACAGCATGATTCTGCACGCTCTGCATCATCCTAGCTAATCCCTCTGCACTCATCAGAGGCTGGTCTCCGTACAGCACCAATAGGGGCAAAGTCTCCTGAAACACTTGCAAGCCACACTGTACTGCATGACCAGTGCCTAAACGTTCGGTCTGTTCTGCAAAGACAATATTCCGCCCTATATTAGGAAATTCTGCTGCAATATCGGCCTGAAACGCTGCAAGATGATCAGGGCCATGGACAATCCCTATCTGTGCAACCTGAAGATGCGCCTCAAGCCCTAGGGCTGTTGCCACCACGTGCGACAGCATACTCCGCCGTGCAATGGTATGGAGGACTTTCGGGTGCGGACTGGCCATGCGCTTGCCATGACCAGCAGCAAGGATTAGGACATTGATGTTCATAAGCGTATCAGACATGAGCGTACTTTAGAAAAGGTTTTGGATAAAAGCGTTAAACGAATTGTCGCAATTTATGACGTGGTATGCTTATGCTCCACCATCCAGGCTTTGCCATTGATGTCCTTATAGGTACTTTCGAGCAGAATCGGATAGGGCAATACAGAATCTGTGATGATATACAGTTTCACCACAATCGGCTTATCGTCTTCGGGCTTGTCTTTTGGACGGATTTTGGTTGCCGTGGCGGTACATAAACGAACATTTTCGCGCGTGCCGACAACCTCATTCTCAGGCAAAGGCTGAATGCCACCATCAACAACCGCAATATCCACGCGATGCCTGCCCGTGAACACCCGCACATCCAAACTACAATCGCCTAAACGCGCTATCTGCTCTGCAATGATCAGCCCCATTGTTGCTGGATCAACAACCCCTTTAAGCACATCTTCAGGGTACTCATCTGGCTTAAAGGCAGATTTCTTTGGACTATAGTCAAAGCTCTGCACCTCGCCTTTGTCGAAGTTTACTGCGCTTTGCGTTTGCTTGCCGCGCCAATTTGCCTTGCTGGTAAATTTTTTCGGTATGGGACTTTCCGAACTCAGGATACCAGAACCCGCAAACTCGCCCTCGATCCCAAGCAAGGACTGCAAAAAGCCGACACCGCGTAAATCAGATACAATCTGATAGGTTGTATCGGTGATACTATAACGGCTCTCAAGTTCAGCAACCTCAATACCGCCAATAAAAACACGATAGCGGTAATCATGCACCCCAGAGCGTAACCCTTCCGCTCCGTAGCCCACCTGTGCGCTAAGAGTGTAAAATAAAAAATAGATAAAAGCAGAAATTCTCTTGACGGTCATAATACAATCAGTATAAAGAACAAATATAGAACATTTGATGAACGCACTGTATTGTACTTATGGTAACGCATCGACATCAAAAAAAGAAGCCTATTGTATCCATCATACGGATAATGCTCAAGGAGAACAAGGATGAGAAAATCAGCACTGAAAGTAGTTAAGGGAGATAAAAAAGGCGCGCCTTCTTCCGATAAAGGCGAGGCACTCAAGGCCGCCCTAGGACAGATCGAAAAAGCCTTTGGTAAAGGCGCGATTATGAAGCTCGGTACTCAAGGTGACAGCTCACAAGATATTTTATCTATTCCTACGGGTTCCATCAGTCTGGATATTGCCTTGGGAATCGGCGGTTTGCCACGCGGGCGCATCATCGAGATTTTTGGCCCTGAATCCAGTGGCAAGACCACCCTGGCATTGCACGTCATTGCTGAAGCACAAAAAAGCGGCGGGACTTGTGCTTTTATTGATGCCGAACATGCCCTTGATGCTGGTTATGCAGGAAACCTGGGCTGTGACATTGAGAATTTGATAATTTCTCAGCCTGATACAGGGGAACAGGCACTGGAAATCACTGAAACACTCGTGCGCTCGAACGCGGTTGATGTGATTGTGATTGACTCTGTGGCTGCTTTAACGCCAAAATCTGAAATTGAAGGCGATATGGGCGATAGCCATGTCGGTCTACAAGCGCGATTGATGAGCCAAGCTTTACGGAAATTAACTGGAGCCATTAACCGCTCGAAATGTATGGTCATTTTCATCAACCAGATTAGAATGAAAATCGGCGTGACCTATGGCAGCCCTGAAACAACATCGGGCGGCAATGCCTTGAAGTTTTACGCTTCGGTACGTTTGGATATCCGTCGTATTGGTGCAGTCAAGACCACCAAAGACGATATAATCGGCAATCAGACGCGGGTTAAGGTAGTGAAGAACAAGGTTGCTCCGCCATTCAGAGTCGTGGACTTTGAAATTCTTTATGGTCAAGGTATTTCCAAAATGGGCGAATTGATCGACTTGGGTCAAGAAGCCAATCTGGTGGAAAAATCTGGTTCATGGTTCTCAGTTCAGGGAACGCGTATTGGGCAGGGGCGGGATAATGCGCGACATTATCTGGCGAATAATCCAGAGATTGCGCATTCCATCGAGAACACCATCCGCGCAAATGCGGGACTGTTGGACGAGGCCATGCTGCAAACAAGCGAGGTCAAACCCAACGACAGTACAGAGGAAAATGACAGTACAGACGAAGCAGAGTAATCTATAGCCTGTCTCATATAAATTGATTGAATGAGACAGGCTATATCGGTGCACTATTGGGGAAAGCGCTGCTGACGGTTGCTTTGTTTACAGTCAAT
>JAHDDM010000092.1 GCA_020629355.1 Rhodospirillaceae bacterium | reverse complement strand
GCGCGTATGCGCCGCCTCCGCGGAGCCTAGGCCGCAGGCCGACAGGCGTGAGCGAAAAAAGTGTATAGCTAATTCTGTATAATCAAATTATACAGAATTAGCTATACCGTTGACGCCTTTCAGCAACGTACCGAGTCGCATCCAGAAAACCCTGTACAGAGCCACAATCAAACCGTCTGCCCTGTAAGGCTACCGCTTCAACCAGACCGTTTTGTGCCTGAATATCCAGAGCATCCGCCAGTTGAATTTCACCGCCTGCACCAACAGGCAAGTCACGTAGAATACCAAAAATATCTGGACGGAGCACATAACGCCCGATTGAAGCCAGATTTGACGGTGCATTCGATAAATTTGGCTTTTCGACAAGACCAGCAATGCCTCCGTGCGAATCTGGTACAACCACACCATACTGTGAGATTTCCGCCCCCGAAACTTCCATCACCGAAAGTTGGGTTTTGCCACTGGTATGAAAAGCATCCGTTAAGTTCTTTGTGGTTCTTGCGGCATTTCCGTAAAGAAAATCATCCGCTAGCAATACCGCAAAGGGAACGTTCCCTACTGCCCGTTCCGCGCATAAAACCGCATGCCCCAAACCTAGCTGTTCGGGCTGGCGGACAAAGATGCACTCGACGCCTTGTGGCACAATATTGCGCACCATATCGGCTTGTTCGAGTTTATTCTTGGCTAATAACGCATCTTCCAATTCGCGATTGCGGTCAAAATGGTCTTCAATCGCCCGCTTATTACGCCCTGTAACAAAAACCAACGTATCAATCCCCGCCGCAATGGCCTCTTCGGCAGCATATTGAATCAACGGCGTATCGACAATAGGCATCATTTCTTTGGGGATGGCTTTGGTTGCAGGCAAGAAGCGCGTACCCAAACCTGCTACCGGAAAAACCGCTTTTGTAATCGGAGTCATCACCATTCCTATTCGGCAAATTGTTCTTTCATAATGCGCTCGCCAAGGGTCTGCTCGGGATCAAACAGGAGCGCAATCGAAGCCTCGGAGGCCTCAGAGATACGGATATGGGCGAGGTCACGAAATTCTGTTGAATCCGCCGAAACACTGGCGGGACGCTTTTGTGGTTCAAGCACGGTAATGGTCACTTCACTACGGCGATTGATCAAAGCCCCCGGCCAACGTCGGGGGCGAAAAGAACCCATGGCTGCCATAGAAAGCAGATTCGCATCAAGGGGCAGAACAGGGCCGCCCACTGACATATTCAAGGCGGTTGAACCAGCAGGTGTCGCAACCAGCACACCATCACCTATAAAATTCAACAGACGCGGAACACCGTCAACCTCAATACTTAACTTCACTGCTTGGCGAGTTTCCCGAAACAGGGCAATTTCGTTAAAGCCATAGCTTTTATGCACCACACCATGAATATCTGTGGCCTGAAAATGCAAAGGCTTCAGCGACATCGGCACAGCCTGCTCTAGTCTGGCAAGCAGGTTCTCTGCATCAAAACATTCTCCGTTCAGCAAAAAACCAATAGTACCAGCATTGATTCCATACAGTTTTGCTGCTGAACTATAAAAACGGTGCATGGCGTGCAGCATAAAACCATCGCCGCCAATGATCACGACAATCTCTGCATCTTCTGGTGCGCAGCAGTCAATAGAGGCGATTCGTGCGCGGTATTGCTGTGCAAGCGGTGTATCATCAGCCACAACTGCCAGACGTTGCCTATTCATCAGCAAGAACCTCGATACTATCCTCAAGGGCAAAACGCCCGCCTTGGATTACCTCAGCAAAGACCCCGCAATCGCAATGCCGAAAACCACGCCGCAGAGCCAAGGGAATATTCCCCGCAATCTGCCCCGTATCAGGATCAATATTCACTGCATTACACCGATCAATCCGCATGACAATCTGAACAACTGCACTGCCAAGACGGAGTTTTTGACCAACCCAATCGTGCTCGCACCAGGCAGGAACACCTTCAAAATAGACATTGCCCCGAAAACGCCTTGGATCAAGCGGAATACGCGCGACACGCTCGATGTCTTTCAGTGTCGCCAGATTGATCAACGAAAGAAAAGGCCGCTCCTGATCCGTAAAACATCCTTCTCTGGCATCAACAATGCGGGCGTGACCACGGGCACCAGCAGGCATAAAGCTCCGCAACAGACCTTCAATAACCATACGCCCTTCTGGAATGCTGAGGTCACCCGCAACCACCTGCTTGCCCTTACGTAATAAAGCAACTTTGCGCGCTTCCTCGCTATAGACAGCCGATAACTCGCCAAGCTTTTCATCCCGCGCCAAATTCAAAAAGTGTTTTTTACTCAACCATTGCGGATTCTCAGGATCGACTTGCGAAGACGCATGGAGAATGCCATATCGGCGATCAAGTGGCAAACCAGCACCTGCCACCACCTCGGCACTCTCCAGATTTTCACCAGAAAGACCTTTAATAGGATAGCGGGATATTTGCGCAATGTGTATAGAAGTCATAGTCATTTTTCTCCAACAGACTTTTAACACTCTACGATGATGATTTCCAAGTCAACCAGTGAAAAAGTTTTTCTGGTCTGCTTTATCTGTAGCATTCCTAGTGTGATGTTAGGCTATGAAGTTTTGACAGGATTTGCCTTACTCAGTTTTTTTACAGTAATTTTCCTACTCGGCATTTCTGGTATCCGCGAGGCACTATACCCCACGCCGATCATGTTTGGCTGGCTGGCTTTTTTAGGACTTTGTGCCTTGTCCCTTCCCACCAGTCTTGACCCTGCCGATGGCGCAGAATCTGTATTTTTTCTTACCTTGATACTAATTTTCGCAGCGCTTGCCGCACATTTTCTGCGCCAATCCTCTGACCGATTACAGTTCATCCATATTGGTCTCATCATTGCTATTCTCAGCATGATCAGCCTCGCCCTTGTCCATATCCATGTCTTCGAGGGGCTGTTGCGTATCATCCATTTCAGCAGTGATACGCCAGCAAGTTTTGACCGTATACTGCTGAAAAAACCCGCAAGTGGCTTTGTTTTGCTGCTACCCATAGCCCTGTATCTGTGCTTCAACAGCACGCACCGATTACGCATCATGGCTTTTTTCGCGGTTTTGGGAATCGTTTGGTTAATTGTCACCTCAGAAAGCCGCTCTGCCATGGCTGCTGCACTGGCCTCAGTCGCAATCATGGGATTTCTGGCCATGATCGCCATGTATTGGCGTGGCTGGAAAATTGGCCTGTTTGTTCTGCTCATGATCGCTATTGTTGCAGCGACTATCCTGTATATGCAGCATAGTCGCGGAGATTGGGGCGCTGGAGCGCTCGGTATTCCAGGTTGGATTATCGATAACCCGCGTCAGGTTTTATGGAACGAGGTGCTAATTCTGCTGCAACAGGACTTCCCCAAAAGCCTTTTCAGTGGTTACGGGGTCAATGCCCTTGATGAACTGGATCGCGGGATGCGTGCATTACGCTATACAGAGGAAAATATCACCTCTTTTACGGCTATCTCGACACATCCGCATAATTGGCTGCTAGAAATTGCAGTTGAGGTCGGCGTAATCGGTCTGCTCTCTGTCTTGATCGCCTGTGGTCTGGTGCTGCATTGGGCGTGGCAACAACGCCGTGATGCTCCTGCTGAGGTAACAGCCCTGTTTGGGGTCTATGCAGCATTCACCAGCGCCAGCCTGTTTAACTATTCTATCTGGTCGGTCTGGTGGCAAATTGACTTTGCCATGATGAACGCCCTGTGTGCTGCAATGATTGTACAACGTAAGGCTTCACGCTAACGTAAAAAACGCGGGACATGACCGCCATCACTGAAAGATTCAACTTCGTGCGTTTTTGTTGGGGTTTCTTTGGGTGATTTTTTTGCTGGTTTGCCTTTAGGTTTTGAGCCTTGAGGCTTCGGCGGAGTATCAGGTTTTTTAATCGCTGCCTTGCCCGCAACATTCATCGGCGCAATCTTTTCGCCAATAACTTTTTCAATAGCTGCTAAGAACCGTTCGTCTTCTTCAGTGGCGAGTGTTATCGCCCGTCCATTACGCCCTGCTCTGCCCGTACGACCGATACGATGGACATAGTCCTCAGCGTGGCTTGGTACGTCAAGGTTAAAAACATGATCCACCATGGGAATATCAAGACCACGCGCGGCAACGTCTGAGCAAACCAAAAAGGCAACTTCACCTGCCCGAAACCGCCCAAGGCACTCAAGACGGTGATGCTGGTTCATGTCACCGTGCAGCATATCCACCGAGAACCCCTCGGTATGCAGCTTTTTCTGCAAGGCTGAGACCTCGCGCTTACGGTTACAAAAGATGATTCCGCCCTGTACTTCATCTTCTGAAAGCAATTTGATCAACGCACGATGCTTGCCACGCGGATTATCCAGATGCAGCAAAGAATGCTCGATAGTGGCAGAAACCTGTGATGGTGGATCAGCAATAACGCGCTTAGGATCATTCAGAAATCTCTTCGCAAGCTTTTCCATTTCGCTTGGCATGGTTGCCGAAAGCATCAGGGTCTGGCGACCTGCTGGCAAGAGTTTCACCAGACGGTCAATATCGTCAATAAAGCCAATATCAAGCATTCTATCGACTTCATCAATGACAAGAGTCTCGACACCACTGAGCAAAATCCGTCCGCGTTCAACATGATCCAACAATCGCCCTGGTGTCGCAATCAGCACATCCACCCCGCGCGCAAGTACCTTATCCTGCTCTGCCATGTTCATCCCGCCGATCAGCAACAGCATCTCGATGGACATTTCCCGACTATAGCGGGTAAAGTTCTCCGCGACTTGTGCCGCGAGTTCTCTGGTGGGGGACAAGACAATAGCCCGTGGCATCCGTGCGCGCTTACGGCGTTGATCCAGCATATCCAGCATCGGCAAAGCATAAGAAGCCGTTTTGCCGCTACCCGTTTTTGCTGAAGCCAGAATATCGCGCCCCATCAAGATTGCTGGAATGACTCTTTGCTGAATCTCAGTCGGTTGTGCGTACCCTGCCTCGGCAAGCGCCTTTTGCAGGGTGTGGCTGAGACCAAGGTCGTGGAAATTAGGCATGAGCGTGATATAGGGAATAAAGCAATCTATGCGCTTTATACTCCCGCAATGGGTTAGGGTCAAATGATGTCAAAATTAAAACCAACGTTGGTGTTGATTCCTGGCTTGCTGAACACCGCACGTCTGTGGCAGCATCAAATTCCAGCATTGCGTGTGGACTATAGGCTAATTTGTGCCGAAACACACCACCATGATACTCTTGAGGCCAGCGCAAAAAATATCCTGAGCCAAATTCCCGATGAAAATTTTGCTTTGGCGGGATTTTCCATGGGCGGCTATGTCGCCCTTGAAATACTCCGCCAAGCCCCGAATGCTGTCACAAGATTAGCCCTGCTGAACAGTAAAGCCGAACCAGATACCGAAACCGAACAGCACCAACGCGCCTTAAGCATCCGTAGCGCAAAGGTTGGGCGTTTCGTGGGTGTTACACCACGATTGATGCAGCGTCTGGTGCATTCCGATCAACAGGACAACAACAGCCTGCATAAGGTAGTCTACGATATGGCGGCAGAAATCGGCAAGCAGGGTTTCCTGAATCAACAACAGGCGAATATGACCCGAAGAGACCTCCGCCCGATTCTTGCGCAATTCCAGAAACCAACCTTGTTGTTAAGCGGAGACAACGATAGGATCATTGCCGCAGAAACCACGT
>JAHDDM010000091.1 GCA_020629355.1 Rhodospirillaceae bacterium | reverse complement strand
CAAAGGCACGGGTCAATTCACGAACCTCGCTTGCGCCCGTATAGTCAAAAGTAGGAATTTGTGCTGAACTTTTGGCTTTCAGAATCGGCAATTCATTCTGTTGGACATGCCGCGTTAAGGCAAGAATTGGCTGCACCTGTTTACGCATAAAGAACGCCGCAAGCAGGCTGAACAGGGCTGCACTGAACAAAACAAAACCAACCATCAAATCAATGGTAAAACTTTCAACGCGCTTGCGGTGTAATTCAACCTCCATCACACCAGAGGGTAGTTCAATCCAGAAATACACGCGCTTACCAGATTGACCTGTATCGACATCAAAATCATATTGTATCCATTCCTGCATCTGTTCGGCAATCAACCTATCGGTGGTGCTGGTGCTGATACGCCGCTCTTCAGGCAAGGTCATATTTGGTGTAAAGGTGATATCCAAATCAAGGGAATCCGCCACCAGCTCGCGCCATTCCATCGAGAGCGGCGCGGGATAATTGATGACATGTGCCAATTCCCGCACCACCGAACGCACCAGTACAAGCTGTACCTCGTGCCAGTGTCGATTGAAAAAAATGAAGGCATTCAAACTGATGATCACGAGAATCGGTAAAATCACCAGCACTTGCATCCGCGCCATCAGCGAATCGGGAACAAGCCAGCGTTTCATAAAGTTTCTCATCATTATGAAGCAATGACCTGATCTGGCCTAAGAACATAGCCACGACCATGGATAGTTTGCAAGAAACGCGGTTGATTCACCACGGGTTCAATTTTGCGCCGTAGACGTGCGACTAGAGTATCAATGGTGCGCTCGTTGCCTTCGCCGCCGCAAGCCGAGTGCAGATCCGCTCTACTGAAGACCTGATGCGGTGCCGCCGCCAGCATCCCCATGATAATCTGCTCTTTCCCGCTCAGACTTTGGGTCAATTCCGCCGAACTTAATATATGCCGCGTCACATCATAGCGCATATTGCCAAGGATCAATATTGTCTCAGGGGTGACGGCTGCTTTACTCCGGCGCATAATGGCACTCAGTCGTGCCTTTAATTCAGCGGTTTCAAAAGGTTTCGTTAAATAATCATCTGCACCCAGTTCCAGACCACGGACGCGGGTCTCGACTTCGCCCTCAGCACTGAGCAGCAAAATCGGCACATCCTGGCCCTCCTGCCGCAAGGACTCCGTGAGGCCAATACCATCTTCACCCGGCATACGAATATCCAATATCATGGCCGCAAAGCGAAAATGCGCCAATAAAGTGCGGGCTTCAACGGCGTTATGGGCAACAGAGACCTCAAAGCCCTCGCGGTTCAGATAACGCTGCAACAGTTCTGCCAGCCGCGTGTCATCATCCACGACAAGCAAATGTATTACACTGTTGTTCGATTCAGAAGTCATAACAAAATGGCTACCATGATCCTACAGTATCAGCAAATAGATTCCCAAAGCACAACGATATAAGATAAACGGAGCATAGCCCATACGTTGCAGTACCCAAAGCATGACGGGGATAGCCACCAGAGAAGCCGCAAACGATGCTATGATTGCAAGACCAACGGCACCTGTAAGGGCAAAGTCTCCCGCACTGATCAACTGATAGCCTTTCAAAGCAGCAGCACCTGCAATCACTGGCATGGACATCAATAACGCAATCCGTGCGGCTTCGGTGGCGCTAAAACCCAGAGACAATGCAGCAGTCATGGTCACACCAGAGCGACTGGCACCAGGAAGCAATGCAAATATTTGCGCAATCCCCATGGCGAGTGCACTACTGAAACGCCAGTCCTTCAAACGCCGCGTGCCTTGCCCCCAACGTTCTGCGCCCCAAAGCAATAATCCGAAACCCAGGGATGCTGCTCCGATGATTTTGGTCTGATGCAGGTTTTCCCAACCCAGATCATCAAGAAAAAACCCAGCGATGATCACGGGCATGGTTGCCAGCATTAAAAGCAGTAATAATTGTGCATTCGGTGTTATTCTCAAACGGCAAACATCCGACATACCCACGAATAGGCGGACGGCCTCGCGCCAAAAAACCAGCGTAACCGCAAGCAGACTACCCAGATGCACCGCAACATCCAGCAAGGGGTCATGCGCCCAAATAAATTGATCCATCAACACAAGATGCATCGAGGAGCTGATCGGCAGGAACTCCGTCAAGCCCTGTATCGCACCAAGAGAAAGTATGGCAAGCGTTTCATTCATGGTGTGTTATTTATCGCTCTGGCGTGATAAGGCAAGAGTCAATATAGTAAACATAACTTTACTATATTGAATCAATCCTTGCTATTCAGGCGATTTTCGGGCATTGATTAAAGTCCAAAATTCACCAGTAGAATATTTTAGTAAATATTCGTTTACTATTTTTGAGGAAACCCGATGTCTAAAATGCTGCAATTTGTTGATAGGCCGGCACAAATGCCTTCAAAACAGGATGCCGCCGCACGGGTGGGAAATTTTCAGGAACTGTACGCGCCATTTCCGCAAAAACAGGCTGCCGAGCAATCCAGCCGGTGTTCGCAATGTGGCGTGCCGTTTTGTCAAACAGGTTGCCCATTGCAGAATAATATCCCAGATTGGCTAAAACTCGCGGCTGAGGGACGCATGGCGGAAGCCTATCAGCTTTCGGCCAGTACGAATAATTTGCCAGAAATTTGTGGGCGTATTTGTCCTCAGGATCGTCTATGCGAGGGCAGTTGTGTCTTGGAAATTTCTGATCACGAGGCCGTGACCATTGGTGCTATTGAGAAGCACATTACCGAGGAAGCTTGGAAAACAGGCTTGATTGTGCCGATTATACCTGCTGCTGAGCGTTCTGAGTCCGTAGGGATTATCGGTGCAGGACCTGCAGGTATGTCAGCAGCAGAGGAATTGCGCAAATTGGGCTATCAGGTGCATGTTTATGATCGGCATGATCGTGCAGGTGGTTTGATGATTTACGGCATTCCGAATTTCAAGTTGGAAAAAGAAGTCGTGGAACGCCGCACCCTGCATCTTGAACAAAGCGGCGTGGTCTTTCATCTGAACACGGATATAGGCCGCGACATGACTTTCGAGGACTTGCGCAGCCGCCATGATGCGGTTTTGGTGGCAACAGGTGTCTATCAATCTCGTGACCTGAAAGCCCCTGGTGTTTCGTTAGCAGGGATTGAACCAGCATTAGATTTCTTAACGGCCTATAATCGGCTTTGTCTAGGGGATGCGCTAGAAGCAGAAACCAAGGCACGCTTTGACGTAAGCGGTAAAAATGTTGTTGTGGTCGGTGGCGGTGATACCGCGATGGATTGTGTCCGAACTTCAATACGCCAACAGGCGGCTTCGGTAACATGCCTGTATCGCCGTGATCAGGCCAATATGCCCGGCTCACAGCGCGAGGTACAGAATGCCATTGATGAAGGTATTCTGTTTGATTGGCTGAAAACACCACAGGCTTTTCTAGGCGAGGCTGGTGCTCGCGTTGAGGCAGTACGGGTGCAGGAGATGCGCCTTGGTCAGGCTGATACCCAAGGCCGTCGCCGTGTTGAGGCTGTGGCTGAAGGCATTACCACCCGCAAGGCCGATATGGTAATCCTTGCCTTAGGCTTCGAGCCAGAACCCATGCAAGAGATGCTGGATAGTCGCCTTGATGTGACAGAATGGCAAACCCTACGCGCTTCGGTGGATGATGGTCGAACTTCCATGGACGGTGTGTATGCCGCAGGGGATATTGTCCGTGGTGCGTCTCTGGTGGTGTGGGCGATTCGGGATGCACGGCTGGCTGTCGAGAGCATTCACGCTGATTTACAACAGAAAGCGATTGCAGCATGAGTGAAGTGCACGGCTCCTGTCTATGCGGTAGTATAAAATTTCGCGCAACCACCACTGCCGAAGCGCATGGCTGCCACTGCCAGATGTGTCGCCGTGCTGGCGGTGCGCCGTTTTATGCCGTATCAGTACAGGACTTTGTGCTGGAATCTGGTGCAGAGGACTTAGGGCTTTATGCCAGTTCCAAATGGGGACAGCGCGGCTTTTGCAAGAAGTGCAGTTGCAGTCTGTTTTTTGAGACCCAAAATGGCGCATATCGTGCGGTTTCCCTAGGAGCAATTGACGCACCAGAACCAAAACTCACTCGGCATATCTATTGCGACTCCGCCGAAGTCAATCCCGAACACCTGCCCGATATTTTTGACGACTTACCCCAACTTACGGGACGAGAATTGCTTGATTCTATTGGTCTGCGCGATAAATCAGCAGGAGAAATTCCACCGATTGCGGATATATCGCAGCCTCATCACGAGGGCGGCTGTCTGTGTGGTGGTGTACGGTTTCGCACCACGAACAAACTGGATTCTCTGCTGATTTGTCATTGCAGACAATGCCGAAAGCAATCCAGCAGCTATTACCGCGCCACAGAAACAAGTCTGGAAAATTTCACCCTGCTCAAACAGGAGACATTGTCGTGGTTTCGTTCCTCAGAAGATGCTGAACGCGGTTTTTGCCATGATTGTGGCAGTACGTTATTTTGGCGTAAAACCTCGGCTGGTCACGGCTATCGCGGCGAGAATACTGGCATATCGATTTTACACGGCGCATTCGATGAGCGCTTGCCCCTCAAGCTCGAAGCCCACATCTTCAGCGAAGAATCTTCAGGCGCGTATCCCTTGCCTGATCATAAGGATAAAATATGAATACTCACATGATGCTCGAAAAACAGCACTCCGAACGCCAGCGTCTGGCGCAAGAAGGGCTGTATTGCCCTGAATATGAAACCGATAATTGCGGCGTGGGTCTGGTGGCGGCGGTGGATGGTCAACCCAGACGCTCCGTGATTGATGGTGCAATTCGCGCCTTGAAGGCGGTTTGGCATCGCGGGGCAGTAGATGCCGATGGCAAAACGGGTGACGGCGCGGGGATACACTTCCAGATTCCACAGGAATTTTTCAAGAAACATATTCGCGCGACAGGACACGAAGCAGGCGAAGGCCGTCTTGCGGTGGGGATGGTGTTCTTGCCCAGCAACGACTTGGCCGCAATGGAGAAATGCCGCGAGATTATCGAAGGCGAAATTTCAGATTTTGGCTATCGCATCTATGGTTGGCGGCAAGTCCCCGTGGATATTGCGATTTTGGGACGGGTGGCCTTGGCTTCACGGCCTGAGATAGAGCAGATTATCCTTGAAAATACCTTAGGTGTAAATGACCGCCAATTCGAGGCGGATTTATTTGTAATCCGCCGCAAGATAGAGAACGCTTTACGTGCTGCTGGACAGTCCGCCTATATCTGTTCCATGTCGTGCCGTTCGATTATCTATAAAGGGCTGTTCTTAGCTGAACAGCTTAGCGGCTTTTATCTGGACTTGAATGATCCGTTGATCGAATCGAATTTTGCGATTTACCACCAGCGCTTTTCCACCAATACTTTCCCGTCTTGGGACTTGGCACAGCCATTTCGGGTTTTGGCGCATAATGGCGAAATTAACACTCTACGCGGCAATATCAACTGGTTCCAAAGCCATCAGGAACGCCTTGATGAACCTAGCCTATCGGCGCATATGCAGGATATTGTTCCAGTGATTCAACCTGGCTCTTCGGACTCGGCGGCGTTGGATGCAGCCTTTGAATTGATGTTGCGCACCAGTCGAGAGCTACCAGAAGTCAAAGCATTGTTGATTCCGCGTGCGTGGGAGAATGACCCGCATTTGCAAGAAAAACATCAAGATTTTTATCATTATGCCAATTCCATTGT
>JAHDDM010000090.1 GCA_020629355.1 Rhodospirillaceae bacterium | reverse complement strand
ACCCAATGCGAGGCATTGACCATGATTGCAGCACAGGTCATGGGCAACCATACTGCGATTACCGTTGCAGGTAGTAATGGTCACTTTGAACTGAACGTCTTTAAGCCCGTGATGATTTATAATCTCTTGCAGTCCATCAGCCTTTTGGCGGATGGTATGATCAGCTTTACCGATAATTGCCTTGTGGGGCTTCGGGCGAATGAGACCCGAATTGCACAGTTGATGGAACAGTCCTTGATGCTGGTGACGGCACTGAACCCGCATATTGGCTATGATAATGCTGCCAAGCTTGCCAAAAAAGCCCATAAAGAGGGCACGACATTGCTTGAGGCGGCAACGGCTCTGGAACTATTAACACCAGAACAGTATGCACAGTGGGTACAGCCAGCAAATATGCTTGGGCCGAAATAATTATCGCTCATGGGTTTAGGCTATTTTTGAGCATTCACCTCATAGCCCTCTTCTTCTGGTTCATCATCCAGAATTTCAGCTGGGAAGCCCTCGCCTAAGACTTCGAGACCTGTAGCCTCTTCAAGTCGTTTGATAATATTCGGTGACAGCTCCCGTTCGCCATATCGTGCAATGCCGTCTTGAAAAATCTCAATCAGTTTGGGGCTGAGCTCTAACGGCACAGAGTGCTCCTCGGCCAAAGACTGAAACAGGCCAATGTCTTTTAAGACCAAGTCCATGGTAAAGCTAATATCGCGGCTGCCGTTTAGGATCACTTGACCTTCGGTTTCATGGACAAAGGAGTTTCCTGAAGAGATTCTAAATGCTTCGTAGGTGGTGTTCATGTCCATCCCACAAGCCTTAGCCGTGGTTAAAGCTTCAGAGACCGAGACCAGATTCGCTGTCGCAAGATAATTCGTCATTACTTTGAGAATCGAAGCCGAACCCAACGCGCCAGTATGCAAAATTCTCCGCCCCATGGATTTCAAGACAGGCAGCATTGCTTCAAAGGTTTCGCGCGTGCAGCCCGCAAAAATCGCGATATTGCCAGTAGTGGCACGGTGACAGCCGCCAGAGACGGGACAGTCCAACGCCTTACCGCCTTTGGCGATAATCCGTGTGCCTAAATCGGTGATTTCATGCGAATCTGTTGTACTCATTTCTGCCCATATCTGCCCTGCCTCAAGATTGGGTAAGATATGGCTTTCCACCACGGCTCTTGAGGCTTGCGGCGAAGGCAGGCAGGTGATGATCACCGCGCGGTCTGCAATGGCTTCAGGAACACTGTCAGCCCAATGCGCACCTGCTGCACAAAGCTGCTTACCAGCCTCTGCTTTCAGATCATGGACACAGACCTCGTGACCATTACGCACCAAACTACCAGCAAGTTTTGCACCGACATTGCCCAGGCCAATAAACGCTATTTTCATATTTTTTATCCTTTATCGTTCACGGTAGGTAAAGCATGGCTATGCCAGATGCTTTACCACCTACACGGGTGCGCCGCTTCGCGGCGGCTTCGCTTCGCTCGCGGTAGGTAAAGCACGGTTTCGTCATTCCTATAGAAAGCCTTAGCAAAAGATTTTTGGTTGCCGAAGCAAAAAAAATAGTTTTAAGTGAAATTGATAAATTTTTTTGAAGGGCTGAGAAATGAATCAGGTTTCACTATTACATGATGTCAAAAAGCCAGTTGCTGAAGCCAAGGGGCTACCTAATCAGCACTATGTTGACCCTGTGACTTTTGCTGATGAATCCCTAAAGCTGTTGAAGCAGCAATGGGCAGGCGTGGGCTTTGGCAAGGATATTCCGAACAAAGGTGATGCCTTGCCGATTACTTTCTTGGGGACACCTTTATTGGCAGTGCGTAATCAAGACGGAGCCGTGCGGGTGTTTTATAATGTTTGCCGCCACCGTGGTATGCAGCTTATTGCAGAGGCGAGTAATCTTGGTAAGGTAATCCGCTGTCCATATCATTCCTGGTGTTATGATCTGGATGGTAAACTCCGTGCCAGTCCGCATGTTGGTGGGCCAGGGCAAAATATCCATGACAGTATCCACCGCGAAGAGCTTAGTCTGTTGGAAGTTCCCAGTGCAGTATGGCGCGATGTGATTTTTGTCAATATTGAAGGCAATGCGCCAGAATTTGATGTTTATGCTGCTGAATTGAAACAACGTTGGGCAGAGTTTGAGCAGCCTATCTATCATGGCGGTGCGGAAAGTTCCTTTAAGCTTGATGTGGCGACAAATTGGAAGCTTGCTGTCGAGAACTATTGCGAAAGCTATCATCTGCCGTGGGTGCATCCAGGGTTGAATTCCTATTCCCGCCTTGAGGATCATTATCATATCGAACAGGATGATCGGTTCTCTGGACAGGGGACTTTAGTCTATCGGCAGTTAGAGGAAAACGGCTTGAAATTCAGTGATTTCCAAGCATTATCCGAGCAATGGAACGAGGGGGCAGAGTATGTCTCGTTGTTTCCGAATGTCCTGTTTGGTGTTCATCGTGATCATGCCTTTGCGATTGTGCTTGAGCCAGTGGCGATAGACCGCACCCGCGAGCATATCGAACTATACTATGCCACTGAACAGGACTTGGATGCTGATTATGCAGAATTGCGCCAGAAGAATGCAAAGCTATGGAAAGAGGTCTTTTCTGAAGATATTCATGTCGTCGAAGGGATGCAGAAGGGTAGGCATTGTGCGGCTTTTGATGGTGGAAAGTTCTCGCCTGTGATGGACAGTCCAACGCATCTTTTCCATCGTTGGGTTGCAGAACGTTATGAATCTTGATGAAGATTTAATTTCAGCTCATCAAACTTACAATTTGCCCAGACTTGTTGTACTGTATCAACAGGCAGCAGAGGAAGCTTTTGCGCGTCAAGATATTGATGCTGGCTGCTTTTACTTAACCCACGCGTATATTTTTTCCCTTGAAGGCAATCATGCAGACAGTAAGAAAATCCATGCTCGTCTGGTGGATTACGGACGTGAAGCCTGATGCTGGCTGATTTCGATATTATTGTGCTCACATCCTGCGTACTGTTTGTTGCAGGTATCGTCAAAGGCGCGATAGGGTTCGGCTTGCCTTTGATTTCTATCTCTTTATTAACATTGATCCATCCAGTGGAAAGTGCATTGGCGATTATTTCCATGCCGCTTATTGCCACCAATATCAAGCTTGCCCTCACAGGCCAGAATATCCTGAAAACTGTCTTATTACATAAAGTTTTCATTATTGCGGTCATTATCGGAACCATGACGGGCGTTGGGATGATTGCACTGGTCGACCCTGATTTTATTCTTGTTGTTTTGGGATGCCTTGTGTTGTTTTTCAGCCTGTTAAGTGTGGTGAATATTGCGGCACCTCTGATGAATGCGGGTTATCGTTCCGAGGTAGGTATCGGCGCATTAACAGGGTTTTTCGGTGGCTTAACGTCTTCTTATGGGCCATTGATTGCGCTTTATCTGAAGTCACGAAACTTGAGCAAAGATGCTTTCGTTTCGACTTTGTGTCTGATTATTACCATCGGCGCATTGACGTTTGCCCTATCGATGGGTGCGCTGAATTTCTACGCCATAGAGGGTTTTCTGCTGTCGCTTCTGTCCTGTGTCCCTGCTTTTATCGGGCTATATTTTGGTGAAATTCTGAGAACAAAAATTAACGCGGATCTGTTCTTTAATATTATTCTGGCAATGGTGTGTTTGATTGGGGTTCATTTGATCCTGAAAGGCTTACATATAAACCTATAAAATCTCATTGAGTTGTTTCAGTACGGTCTCAACCTCTGCAAGGGTATTATAGTGTGCCATGCCTAAACGTACTACGCCGTCTTCTAAATCCAGTCCAAGCTGTGTCGCCGTTTCCAGTGCATAATTATGTCCACTCCAGCAGGAGATACCTCGTGCGGCAAGTTGCTCTGCAATGTCTTGCGAAGAGTGCCGTGTAGCAGTGATGGAAATGGTGGGGACGCGTTCGCTCAAGCGATTATCGGCAGTGATGCCGTGTATTGTAATACCTTTAATCTGTTGCAGACCAGAAATAAGCGTGCGCGCGAGTGCATTTTCATGGACGGTTTGCGCTGCAAAGGCGCAGGCTATGGCGGCGCGGCGTGATAAGGTCTCTTCGGAGTTTTGGCAAGCTCTGCCCAAATCCGCAAAATACTCAACACAGGCAATCAAGCCTGCCAACAGTTCTATTTGTGGTGTGCCGTGTTCGAACTTGCCAGAACCGAAATTCGGCGCAGGGCGGACTTTGTAGGCCTCAAGGGCGGCGAGTCGTTCTGGCTTGCCTACCAAGATGCCGAGATGCGGTCCGAAGAATTTGTACGATGAGCAAACCAGATAATCACAATCCAATGCCGCAAAATCCACCAGACGATGCGGGGCATATTGCACGGCATCAATATAGGTCTGTGCACCAGCCTGCCGCGCCAAGGTAATCAAAGGTGCGATATTGTTGATTGACCCAGTCATGTTGTTGGCATGGTTCAGGGCAACAAGGCGGGTTTTAGGACTTAAAAGAGCTTTAAGATCATCGGGATGCAGTTGCCAGTCGTCTTCGCGAAATCGAAGTGTGCGGACACGAACACCAGAATCTTTTGCGGCCTGTAGCCACGGCGAGACATTGCCATCGTGATCGGATGAGGTGATGATAATCTCGTCATCCGCTTGCCAGTTTCGGGCAAGGGCGCGGGAGAAATTATAGGTAATCGCGGTCATGCTTTGAGCAATAACAATGCCTTCGCCTTGACAGGGACTGCCGAGGAATTCCGCCATGACCCGATGGGCGTGGTGATAAATATCGCCTGCCAGTTTGCTGGTGTCAAAAGCTCCGCCAAGATTGGCATTGCCGTACAGAATGGCATCGCTCATGGCATTGGCGACAGCAACGGGGACTTGTGTTCCAGCGGGATTGTCGAAATAGACTAATGGGGTATTGTTGCGCCCCTCGACATTGAGTGCAGGAAAGGCCGCGCGGACTTTCTCAAGAGGAAACTCCATTATAATGTTTTCTATAATGCTTTTAATGCTTCAAGGGTTTTTTCAGCACTGGAGGCATCAAGTTCACCAGCATTTTCCTCAGCAGCGAGATAGCGCACCACACCATCAACGATGATCATGGCATAACGCTGTGACCGTATATTCAGCCCCTTTGCGGAAAGGTCAATCGTGGCATCTATTGCTGTGCTGAAAGCTGCACTGGCATCTGCCAGCATATCAACGCCGCTTTCCATTGCGCCGAGCTGCTTGCCCCAAGCATTCATTACAAAGGTATCATTGACCGAAAGACAGGCAATGCGGTCAGCGCCCGCAGCTTTCAGGTTGGCGCTTTCGCGAACATAGCCTGGAAGTTGTTTTTCCGTGCAGGTGGGGCTGAAAGCAGCGGGTAAGGCAAACAGAACCGTTGTACCTTCGGCGCAATAGTCTTGCATATTCAAGGTCTCAGGGCCGTTAGCACCGTGACGAAAAATTTCTGCTGCTGGTATTGAGGCGTTGACGCTGATCATGGAAATATCCCTTCGAGGTTAATAACACAGAATTTCTATCAAGTTTCGCTGTTGGCTGCAATAGTTTGACTATAGCTACTTACCAACGCAGGAGCTTGTGGCCTAATCCCGCGCCTATGCCGCCCATCATAAAGACGGCAAGGCTATACCAGATACCGTAAAATAGCGGCGAGTCCTCAATGCAGAGGAAAGCATACAGGAACGCCCCCACAGAACCTGCAAGAATACCTGCAAGAAAGCCGCTCAGGATAGGGCGTGTCACAGCACCTT
>JAHDDM010000089.1 GCA_020629355.1 Rhodospirillaceae bacterium | reverse complement strand
CGATTGAATCATGCTTCGATTATTGATGGCGTGCGGTTATGCAAGGCGAAGCGTTATCGATATAATAACAACGACATGCAAGACTTGGAGCAGCAGCTTATCCAGGCACAGGATCAACGTTTTCGTTTGATTGCGACGGATGGTGTCTTTTCGATGGATGGGATTATTGCAAATTTAACGGGTATTTGTGACCTGGCAGAAAAGTATGACGCGATGGTGATGGTGGATGAATGTCATGCCACGGGCTTTTTGGGTGCTGGAGGGCGCGGCAGCATTGAGTACAATAATGTGATGGGGCGTGTGGATATTGTGACGGGTACGTTGGGCAAGGCATTAGGCGGTGCATCTGGAGGTTTTACTGTCGCCAAATCCGAGGTGGTGTCGTGGCTTAGACAACGTTCAAGGCCGTATCTGTTTTCAAATTCTCTGGTGCCGATGATTGCGCAAACGACTCTCAAAGCCTTGGATATGGTGGAGCAGCAGCAAGAATTACGTCAAAGGCTCGAGAGCAATGCCAAACTGTTCCGTACTGAAATGACAAAGCTTGGCTTTACACTTGCGGGCAGGGATCACCCGATTATTCCCGTGATGTTGTATGACGCCAAATTATCGCAAGATATGGCGGCGGCAATGCTGGAAAAAGGCGTGTATGTCATTGGCTTTTTCTATCCTGTTGTGCCGGATGGACAGGCACGGATTCGAACACAAATGTCCGCTGCCCACAGCACACAACAAGTCGAGACCGCTATTGCTGCCTTTGCTGAATGTGGCCAGCATTTTGGAGTGATTTAGATGAAAGCCTTAGTGAAACAAGAGCCGCGTGCAGGACTGTGGATGCAGGATGTTGCGATTCCTGAGCCTGCCTCTGCCGAGGTGCGTATTCGTGTGACCCATAGTGCTATCTGTGGCACGGATGTGCATATCTATAATTGGGATGAATGGGCGCAGGCCACTGTGCCGACTCCGATGGTGGTGGGGCATGAATTTTGTGGTGTGATTGAAAAGCTTGGTGCAGATGTGACGCGCTTTTCGGTGGGGCAGAGGGTTTCTGCCGAGGGGCATGTTGTCTGTGGCACTTGTCGGAACTGTCGTGCTGGACGCGGACATCTTTGTCGCAATACCAAAGGGGTTGGGGTCACAAGGCCAGGGTCTTTTGCGGAGTATGTTGTCGTGCCAGAGCATAATATTTTTGTTCTACCTGAGGATATTCCCAGCGAAATAGCCGCGATTTTTGATCCACTAGGCAATGCGGTGCATACTGCATTAAGTTTTGATTTAGTTGGCGAAGATGTTTTGGTCACTGGTGCAGGCCCTATTGGTATTATGGGCGCATTGGTCGCCCAAGCAGTGGGTGCGCGCAAGGTGGTGATTACGGACATTAACCCGTATCGGCTGGATTTATGCCGCAAATTAGGCGTGCAATATGTCGTTGATGTCAGCAAAGAAGACCTGAACAGTGTAATGAGTCGTATCGGCATGACCGAGGGGTTTGATGTTGGACTGGAGATGTCTGGCGCGGCGGCGGCAATGCGGCAAATGATTGATGTGATGAACTATGGTGGCAAAATCGCGATTTTAGGTATTTCTCCGGTGGCGTTTGAAGTCGACTGGAATGCGGTGATTTTCAAATTACTACATCTTAAAGGAATCTCAGGCCGAGAAATGTTCGAGACCTGGTACAAAATGACGGCTCTGGTGCAAAGCAGGCTTGATGTTTCAGATATTATCACGCACCGTTTTAGCATAGACGATTTCGAGAAAGGCTTTGATGTCATGCGCTCAGGGCAATCTGGCAAGGTTATCCTCGATTGGGGTGTGTAGAACCTAAACAAGGGCTATAGATAAAACAGGCGTAATTGGATGAAAAAATTTCTTATCATTTTATCTTTTCTGCTGCTCAGTACACCAGCAGCGGCGTGGGAGGTCTGGAGCGAACAAGACCCTGAAGGCCTTAGGGTAAGCTTTGCGGAAGCTGTTGGTGATACAGGCGCTATGCTTAGTTTGGTGTGCATGGATCAGAATATACATCTCGAAGTTGCTTTTCCTGGCTCTTCGGAGAGTTTAAGCGATGCCTTTATTACTTTGCAGACTGATGACAATATACCCATTCGTGTCGCGGGATTTATTGAGAGTCTTGTGGAAGAAGATTCAACGGTTTTTTTTGGACTTGATCGTAAAGATAATCCTGCTCCTACCACTGGAAGTTTAGTTTATGATATGTTTCATAGCGATCACCTGTATCTATTGCAGGCTGAGACTAGCGAACCAATGGAACATTGGTCCATGTATGGTGTCGTAGAGGCGGTCACCAAACTCACTAAGCTTTGCGGTGGTTATGATACTCAAGAACAGAATATCTAGGCTGGACTATTTACGGGCATTCGGCTTTCAATCAATTCTGCCCAATAGGATGCTCCAGCGGGGATTGCGCTGTCGTTAAAGTCGTATTCAGGATGGTGCAGCATGGCACTTTCGCCATTGCCGAGGAGAATATAGGCACCAGGGCGTTCTTCGAGCATATAGGCAAAGTCTTCTCCGCCCATAATCGGCGGCACATCCTGGGTGGGTTTACCAGAAACCTTTGCGCCAATCATCGCCGCAAAGTCTGTTTCTTTGGGAGTGTTCACCATCACGGGATAGCCGCGTTCTATGGTGATTTCTGCCTTTGCTCCAAAGGCTTCAGCAGTGGACTGAGTAATCTGTTTTAGGCGCGTGCAGGCCATTTCGCGCACGTCTGGATCAAGTGTGCGTATTGTCCCGCCCAAATGAACATATTCGGGGATGATATTGCTGGATTCGGATTCGGTACGGACAGTACAGACCGAAACAACAAGTTGCTGTTGTGGATCGGTGTTACGGCTGGCGATGCTCTGTAAGGCGACAACAATATGGGCTGCAACCAAAGTCGTATCGATAGCATGGTGTGGAATGGCGGCATGACCACCGATACCCTGTATCTTGATGTTAAATCCATCCGTAGCGGCAAAGAATGCACCAGCGCGAATGGCAAATTCACCAGTGGGAATGCTAGGCATATTGTGCATCCCATACACTTCATCGATGTTAAATCGTGTCATTAATCCCTCGTCGCACATCACCTTGCCGCCTCCGCCACCTTCTTCAGCTGGTTGGAAAATCACCACTGCTGTGCCGTCAAAATTCCGTGTTTCGGCGAGATATTTTGCGGCTCCAAGCAACATGGCGGTATGACCATCGTGACCGCAGGCGTGCATTTTTCCTTTTGTTTCAGAAGCATAAGGTAAGTTTGTCGCTTCAAAAATCGGCAAGGCGTCCATATCGGCACGCAAGCCAATGACCTTGCCAGAGACATTGCCTTTGCCTTTAATGACTCCAACCACGCCTGTTTGTGCCATACCAGTGATAATTTCATCACAGCCGAATTCGGCCAGTTTCTCAGCAACAAAGCCGCCTGTACGCACGGTATCAAACATCAATTCAGGGTGTTGGTGTAAATCCTGCCGCCAAGCGGTGATGTCATGATGGAATTCTGCAATACGGTTCTTAATGGGCATGGCGTGCTTTCCTTTATTGACTTTGATATCTGCTCATAAACTATGTTGCAGAATGCGCAACCAGTTTTGATAAAAGAGTTTTTCGAGCAGCTCCTCACTATAGCCGCTTTGTCTGAGAATGAAACGCAAATCGGCAATGCCGGCACAATCCTTAATGGCCTCAGGGATAGTCGCACCATCAAAGTCCGAGCCGAGCGCAACGCGGTTTTCGCCAAGATATTCCAGCAAATACTCCAAATGTCGGAGTAGGGGAGTGAAGTCCGTCTCAGCGCACATTTTACCGTCTTCTCTGAGCATTGCAGTGGCAAAGTTTACTCCCACCAGACCATCACTGTCGCGGATGATATCCAGCTGCCGATTGGTCAAATTCCGCGCGTGTGGGGTAAGGGCATGAGCGTTGGAATGGGTCGCGACTATTGGTTTATTGCTATGCTTGGTTAGATCATCGAAGCCTTTTTCATTCAGGTGCGCAACATCAAGCATAATCCCCATTTGGTTGCAGGTCTTGACCAGTGCAATACCTAAATCGGTCAAGCCGCCGCCGTGATCAGGCTGAGCAGGATAGGCAAAGGGCGCGCCAGAGGCAAAATCGTTATCTCTCGACCAGGTTAGGCTGAGACTCCGCAACCCTGCCTGATAAAAGACCTCTAGGACAATTGCGGTCTATCGCCTCGACGCCTTCGCTGTGCAATACTGCTGCTAGTGTATCGGGCGCAAATAGATGCTTTTCTACGCTTGCCATATCCGTACAGGGAGTAATCAAGCCAGCCTGAGTGAGGCGGTGGAATTCTGCGAGTTGGCGTATTGCTTGTGATAAGGCCTTGTTCTGTGGCAATTTGGGCGGCATGGGCAGATGATACGGCGGGCTTTGCATTGCCGCGAGAACATCGGTAATTCCCTGTTCGCTATCTTCGGTGAAAATGGCAAAGAAACCGCCGCCAAAGCCACCTTTTTGCGCACGCGGCAAGTCGATATGCCCGAAGTCATATCCATGCTGAATATCGGCTTGGGTACATTTTCCAGCCGCAAGCTGGCTTAACAGATCATTGTGACCGTCAAATAAAGGTGGCGCGGGATGCATTTAAGAAAATGCTACGCAGCAGAAGCGTTGATCAGAAGAGTCGACTTTTCTTTAAGACCCGTTGCGGCCTGAAGCTGAGCACTGAATTCGGTATCATTTGGATCCGTCACGCTATCTTCAGCGGCGACTTCTTCGGTTGGGATAAGTGGGGTAAGGAGTTCTTCGACTGCGACCTCTTCAACGGCAACAGGCGGCGCGACTTGTAACTCTTCGAGGGCTTCCAGTACGGGTTCAAGGGGTTGATCTAGCTCTACGACTGTTTGGGTTTCTTGCTCCTGAACTAGCTGCACGAGTTTATTCAGTATATCGCGTTCCTTTATCCCAAGAACAGTGTCTTTTGATTCTAGGAAATCTTGTATTTTATCAAGAATTTGCGCCCGCATCTTTGGATCGTCTGCAAAGGCCTTCAGAGTTTTTTCGGTCTGATCAATGCTCAGATTTTGTTGCGTTGAAGCTGTAATAACCTCAAGCTCAGAGATGGTTTCATCCTGAGGTATCTGATTGTCGTTCAATCCGCGTTCGATTTTGCGGATGCTGTCAAAGCTATCGCTTGCACGGCTGCCAGCACTAAACATTTGACCATCCGAACCTTGCAGTTGAATGTTGATCCGTGTCCTGGGCAGCGTGGGGGCATCGTTTGTTGATGCAACGGGTGCAGCAATCTCTTTTTGTATTGTTGTATCCAGTACTTGCGTATCTGCTGTTGTTTCTGGTATTTGCGCGTCAAAGACGACACGATAAATACCATTATCCTGTAAGGTCACATCATTGAAGGTGATTTTTCCAGCGACTGAACTGTCTGTTGCGGCAGCAAGATCCCAGCTGCTGCCGTTGAATTTTACCAAGCGATACTGGCCTTTATGACCCTCCGAGGTATTCAGGCCGATGTCCTTCAGAGTGAAGGATACCTTTACGGCAGCATCACCGCCTTTTGTGTTGGCAAACCATTCACGATTGCTGCTATGTTCTGGTGCGGTAATGTCAAGGTGTCCCATGAAGACAGATTGACCAGGGTTGAGGCTATTTGCGCTGAGTTGAAGGCCGGCAGCAGAATTTTCCAGAACGGTGTCTTTCGGGCTAAGATTGAGGATACCAACGACACCTGCATCATAATTGCC
>JAHDDM010000088.1:3401-5774 GCA_020629355.1 Rhodospirillaceae bacterium | reverse complement strand
CTCAAAGCGTAGCTTGGGTTTGGCTTCTCTAAGCCAGCTTGTGACAAGGCCAAGGCCGAGAATCAGCAACATCCCGAACCAAAGCCCATAGCGGTTCTGGCTATAGAATGTTGCGCCTTCGAGCCGTTTTGGAATGCGGATATTGATGGTGCTGGCTGTACCAAGCGCGCGTTCACTCAGAATGCGGCCGTAAGCATCGAAGACAACGCTGATACCTGTATTGGCAGCGCGGATCATTGGCAAGCCTTCTTCGATAGCACGCCAACGCGAGATAGCCTTATGCTGATACGGCCCTGCTGTGTTGCCGAACCAAGCGTCATTGGTGACATTCAGCATCCATTGGGTTACTTGAGCATCCGTGCCTTCGGGACGTACTGCGCCTGCAAAAATGCTTTCGTAGCAGATTAGGGTGCTAAAGTATGGCAATAGCCCAACGGTTGTATTGCGTAGTTCCTTGCCAGCCGTGAAACCGCCGCCGTTGATTCCCGCAATGGCTTCAAGGAAGGTAAAGGGCATATATTCACCAAAAGGCACAAGCTTTATCTTGTCATGCAACAGGGTGCGTTGACCTTTGCTATCAATGGCGATTACCGAATTGCGGAATTGACCGTTTTCCTGCCGTAATGTTCCCGTAATCAGTGTGCCGCCAACAGGCAATAGCGAACCTAAGTCGTGTTGCAGTTTGGGATAGGCATCAATATCAAGATGCAGGGCAACCTCTGGCCAGATGATATGCCCAACCCAACCAGGCAGGTCGGCAAAGGAGAGATCAATAAGCTTTGTGAGATTCCGCCCCGCACGAGCAGGGTTCAGTTTGTCTTTCTGTGCGATATTGGGCTGTACGATGCGGACACCAGCATTTGACCAGAAATTCTGTGTCGGGTTGGGGGCTTGATCGAGCCGTACCAGTCCCCAAAGAGCGAAGAACAGAGGAATTACCGCGCTACAGGTCAAAAGAATGATACGTTTTTTGGGGTGCGCCAGCGCCAAAGGTGGCAAGAGCAGCGATACCAGCACCAGAAGACTATAGCCATCGCGTCCGAAAACAGACAATGGCTGTAACAGGAAATTGCCAATGCCGAAACTTTGGCTAAAATTGTTCCACGGGAACTGAAACAGATAGCCGCGCAGCCATTCGCCGATAGCCAGCATCAGCACGAGGCCAAAGAAGCGCGAGATAACCCCAGGTAGTCTGGCACAGAAGGCCATGGGTAGAGCTGTAAACAAGGACAGTGTGGCAGCAACAAAGGGCAAGGCTATCGGTACGAGCCAGCCATGGGCGTTAGGGTCAACCAGCATGGCGGCAGTAATCCAGTACATGCTGATACCAAAATAGCCAAAGCCGAACGCAAAGCCTTCGCGGAAGGCTTGGGTGGCTTGGGGTGCGCTGAAGGCCAGTAGCCCCAATATGCAAAAGGCCAGATACATCAAGGGCAGCAGATACAGTGGCGCAAGGGCAGTACTGGCGAGGCCACCACTGAGTAGCGCGTAAAGCAATCGCCTACGCGGTGTTATTTTGGCAAAGAAGTCGAGCATTCAAGTCTTTTTACGATCATCAATAATATGCATTGTAGCAAGGCCGCTATTGCCTAGTTCAGTCGCCGCAAAAGGCCCGCCGTGACGGGTTTGCGCAGGGTCATGTGAATCAGCAGGTTCAGCCGCCGCAAGTATGGCAGAAGAAAACTGTTCTGCATTATCTTTCGGGCGATAGCCTAAATGGCTGGCAAGGCTATTGTCGACGGGAACGCGATCATTGTTCGAGACACCATACACCACGCTAAAGCCTACTGTTGGGGTATCCAATGCGCGTTGCACCAGTTGTATGAGATCATCATAACTCAGCCAAGTCCCCAATGCGCGCGTGTTTGTGACCTGAGCGCAAGACAGTATCCGTAAGCACACGGCCTCGATGCTGCATTTATCCCAGTACATCCGTCCAAGGTCTTCAGCAAAACACTTTGCCAGACCGTAGAATGTATCTGGACGGTGCGGAGCATCAATGCCGATATATTCATTTTTTGGGTGCATCCCCACGGCGTGGATGGAACTGGCATAGACGACACGGCGTACCTTGTGTTTTGCGGCAGCTTGCCAAACGGTATAGGCACCGATAATGTTGGATTGAAGTATTTGATCAAAGGGTGCTTCATCACCTATCGCGCCAAAATGCACCACCATATCCGCACCCTCAAGCAGGGCATCAATTTCTGGCTTGCTGGCGAGATCAGCCCGTTGATAGGTTTCGTTGGCATAGGTCTTGCCAATATCGGCGGCAATGTCCGAGGACACCAGATGATCACAAAGCTGGCTGAGTGGCTCGCGCAAATACGAGCCTAAACGTCCTGCTGCACCCGTTAAAACAAGTTTTTTCAT
>JAHDDM010000088.1:0-3301 GCA_020629355.1 Rhodospirillaceae bacterium | reverse complement strand
CGATATTCGCCATATACCAGCATTTCTGCCGTACCGCGACCCATTGCTGGAGACTGTTGCAAGCCGTGACCAGAAAAGCCATTCAAAAAGAGGAAGTTTTGAATCTCAGTATGTCGTCCCATAATCGCATTGTGATCGAATATGTTATAGGCATAATGCCCTGCCCATTCATTTGTGACCTTAATGCTTTCAAATTGTGGGATACGAGTAGCCAATATTGGCCAGACATGATTTTGCCATATATCCTGATCCATGACAAAATCATCATAGTCGACTGCTGGATCAATCTCACTATGCGCGCCGCACTGATATGTCCCATGACCATTTTCGCGGACATGCACCCCTGAAGGGTCAATGGTCAAGGGCAGATCACGATCCAAAGGCTGTTCGGCGGCAAATATCCATGAATAGCGTTTGCGTGGCTCGACTGGAAGGTCAATCCCTGCCATATGCGCGGTGCGTGCTGCCCGTGGCCCTGAGGCATTCACCACCTGTCCGCATGTAATGACTTCACCAGAGTTTAAGGTTACGCTCTGAATGCTATGGTTGTTACGTTGCATGGCGACGGCTTCATTGCCGATATACTCAACGCCGTTTTCGCGTGCACCGCGCCGCCAGCAATCAAATACCGCCGTACCATCCCAAAAACCTTCATCTACTAAGTTAATGCTGCCTAAAACAATATCTTCGACATTATAGAAGGGATAGGCCGCAAGAATCTCCTCAGGAGACAACAGTTGCGTTGCCGCGCCTGCTGCAATCTGTACCTTCTGGCTTTCGCGCAAGACAGCGGCAAAATCATGATTATCCGCCAGATACATATAGCCGAAATTACGAATCGAAAGTTCTGGTACGCGGGAATCTCCGTTCATATAATGCCGTATGTTTTTGACAAAATCGGCCGCAAATTGTGAAATTCGGACATTAAGTTCCGAACTGAACTGTTGCCGCATACAGGAGTTGGTATGGGTGGTTGAGCAAAATTCATAGCTTGGGTCTTTTTCCACTACCAGAACAGAACCTGTAAAATCAGGGTTTTGCGCTAGAAACCACGCTGTGGCTGAACCCATCATGGCTCCGCCTATAATGATGACATCATAGGAGCTTTTTTCTGGCGTGGTGGCAAATTGATGGATCATAAAAGACCTCTAGCAAGGATAGCGAATAAAATCCTGTTATTTTTAGGTCTAAACGAGTAAGAAAATGAGCAATTTACTACAGAAATCATAGGTGCTTTATGTCCGATACTCAACAAAAACTTCGCGAGGCCTTATCCCATGACCTTAATGCACAGGTTGAAAGTCTGCTGATTGCGGGAAATAAAATCACCTGTGTCCTCAAAGAGCATACCGCGCCAGATGTGCGTGCCATGATTGAGGAGACTCTGAAAAAGGCTGCTCCGTTCAAGCAGGTTGTGGTTCTCAGCACCCAAAGCCGTCCCGAACCAGCGAATCCACAGCCAATACCACAGCCAAACCCCAAGCCACAGCCAGAATCGTCGCCACAGCCCGCGAATGGTATCAATCCTTCTGGTATTGACCGTATCAAGCATATCGTCGCTATTGCCAGTGGTAAGGGCGGTGTCGGCAAGTCCACCGTGGCAACAAACCTTGCGGTGACGCTGGCACGTTCTGGCCTGAAGGTGGGGTTGCTGGATGCCGATATTTACGGCCCATCGATTCCGATGATGCTTGGGGTTGATCAACGCCCTGAAAGTCCTGATGGCAAGGTGATGATTCCAGTGCAGGCACACGGTCTGAGCACCCTGTCCATTGGCTATATGCTGGCAGATAAAGACCCTGTGGTTTGGCGTGGCCCGATGGTGCATTCGGCCTTGCAGCAAATGTTGGGTCAAGCCTTGTGGGGCGAGCTGGATGTTCTGTTGATCGATATGCCACCAGGTACAGGAGATGTTGCTTTAACACTGGCGCAACGCGGGCGTCTCAGCGGTGCGGTGATTGTGACTACGCCGCAAAATGTGGCATTGGCGGATGCGCGTAAAGGTATCGGTATGTTCCGGAAAGTCGATGTCCCGATTTTGGGTATTATCGAGAATATGGCTTTCCACGAATGCCCAAAATGCGCGACAAAGTCGCATATCTTTGGTACGGGTGGTGGCGTTATCGAGGCCAAGGAGCAATCCGTGGATTTTCTTGGTGCCTTGCCCCTACAGTCAGAGGTCTGCCAACAGGGAGATATGGGTGCGCCGATCGTGCTGCAATCGGAAAGTTTCCAAGGCTATTTCGAGGTAATTGCGACAAATCTTAGGGCAAAGATAAAGCTGTAACCTTATCCTCCAGTGGTGTTCATATACCGCACTGTTTCCTGCACGCGGTCTTTGGCGATCAGAAAATCGTGACCTTCAGGTTTCGAGGCCAGCGCGGCATGGATAGCGGCGCGGGTGGCCTGTTCTGCATTCGCACCAGAACGTAATGGCGTGCGGAGGTCCTTGTTGCCTTCTTGCCCTAAACAGGTATAGAGCGTACCAGTGCAGGTCAGGCGGACACGGTTACACAAGGCGCAAAAACGATGACTCAGTGGACTGATGAATCCAATACGGCTGCCGAGTTTGTCAATACGGAAATAGCGCGAAGGCCCACCAGTATTATCCGATAAGGCCGTAAGCCCCCAATCGGCTGCAATTTTTTCCTGTAGTTTATCCACTGAAAGAAATTGCTCAAAACGGGTTTGCGCACCAAGATCACCCATGGGCATGACCTCGATAAAGACCAGATCAAAGCCTTCCTCAGCGCACCATTGGATTAGCGAATCCACCTCGTCTTCGTTAAAATCCTTCAGGGCGACACAGTTGATTTTAATTTTTAGTCCCGCTTCCTTTGCGGCTTGCAGCCCTTTGAACACGGTATCAAGCTTGCCCCAACGGGTAATTTCGGCGTAACGATCCTGGCGCAAACTATCCAACGAGACATTCACCCGCCGGACACCCGCTGCATACAGAGGATGCGCAAATTGTTCCAGCTGTGTTGCATTGGTGGTCACGGAAAGCTCTTCCAGTCCACCGCCGTTGAGACGACTGCCCAAAGATTCCATGAGATGCATAATGTTTTTCCGCACCAGAGGCTCGCCGCCAGTAATCCGAATTTTCCGCACCCCAAGATTGATGAAAATATTCGCCACCTGTTCAAGCTCTTCGAGGCTAAGAAGTTCCTTTTTCGGCAGGAATTGCATCCGCTCTGGCATGCAGTAATGACAACGCAAGTCGCAGCGATCTGTTACCGAAAGTCGTAGGTAGCTGACCATGCGACCATGCGCATCCACTAATTCTGGATGCTGCCCTTTG
>JAHDDM010000087.1 GCA_020629355.1 Rhodospirillaceae bacterium | reverse complement strand
CAAGACGCTGTTTAGCGCGTTGACGACGATAGGGGGATAATATGGTTTGTTTCTCTTTATCGCTCACGATGGACAGGGCGGGCTGCACGATATTTTCACATCGCTCACGGCAGCAATGCTACGCATTGCGCCTACGCGGGTGCGCCACTTCGTGGCGGCTTCGCCTTGCTCGCTCTCGCCTGGCCTTACGGCCAAGGCGACTTTGTCACGAAATTTGTGGGTTACGCCAACCAGACCCGAAGGGTCTGGCAAGCGCGACTGCGCGCCGCGGCTATGCCGCGCCCCCGTGGAGACAGCAGGGCAAAGCCCTGCCTGTCGTGAACGATAAGGATAAATAATGAAAGCCCGCGCGCCTGTCTTTGTTCAATCTCAGTATCCGATTTCGATGTTCGGTGTACCGCCGTTCTGGTTGCTGTTGTGTCTGTGTGTTGCCTTTGCATTGACGTTTTGCGCTGCACTGTTTGCACCAAGCTATAAGGTTGCGGTATTCTGTGTGGTTCTGTTCGGTGGGCTGGTGTTCGTGAAAGTCAAGATGGGCAGTGACCGTCATAGCGATATGGTTGGTCTGCTGGGTTGGGGTTTTCGTTACAAATATCGCCGTGGCTTCATTGCTGTAGGGGGCGAAGATGGATAGTACCTTAAGCTTTGCCATTGGTGGCCTATCGGCGGCTAGCCTATTTGCGAGCTTTGTCTCTGTGCCGATGTTGCGGCGATGGGCGTTCGGTGATGTTCGTGTCGACTGGCTGAATGGCGAGCTGGACTTTGATGACCTTGATCACGATAACATCACGGTACGGATGAAGCAGGATGGTGTCTTTCGGGTCATTAAGCTTGCGGGTATGGGGTATGACACCAAGCTTGAAACCGAACAGCAAAACCTGTTGGCAGGCCGCTCGATGGTGCTGCACGATCTGGCGCGGAAGAACATCACGGTGCGGATGTTTGCGATTAAACGCCAACGCAATATGAGTTTCTCTGCCGATTGGCCAACAGAGGTTCTGCAAGAAATTGGCGATAAAGAGAAAGAACTCTATTCCAGCACCTATGATCTGGACTGGTATATGGTGCTGCAATCCACCAGCGCGGCGACGCTAGAGACGGCCTGTGAGAACCTGACCAGTGCGCTCTTGCCCTACAATCCAGTATTCTTATCTGGTGCAGAACTGTATCGCTTCATCAACTATCTGCTGTGCGGCGAGATGCTGGATGCAAGCAGTTTTGATACCAAGCGCAAAATCGCCACGGCTCTCCCAGGCAGTGATCTGAATTTCGATTACGATAGCGGGATTCTCCGCACCGCAACACCAGAAACGCACTATCAGCAGGTCATCAGCATCAGAGGCTGGCCTGAAGTCGTTAGTGGAATGTTGCTGGCAGAACTCCTTGCGGTGAATGCTGATCTGGAGATAGGCCATATCCTGAGACCTGAATCGACCAACAAGACCCGTGGCAAGATTAGCAGCAAGCAGAAGGAACAGAATAGCTCGATGCAGCTTTTTCGGAATCTGGCCTTGAGCGAAGAGAACAATGAACTTCTCGCGCTGTTGAACGAGGGCAACGTTTCGGTATTTCTCAGCCAGTGCAGTATTACCCTACGCGCCAGTAGCCTGAAAGAACTTGAGCATATCCGCACCGAAATTGTCGGTATCTTAAGCAAGTGGCGTATTGCCTATGGCATTGATACTGGCGCGGTGGGTTGGTACTGGTTCAATCGTCTGCCGTTCAAAGACCGTTTGATCAGACCCTTGAAATTGATCAATCCCAGTATTGCAGGTCTGTGGACCTGGCACAATTCCCCCATCGGACAATATGCCTCACCTTGGGGAGACAGACCATTACGGATGTTCAAGACTCCCGTTGGGCAGAATTACGCCTTTAACTTCCACGTTGGCCAGAAACAAAATTCCTTGGGACACTTTCTGGTCATTGCGCCCTCTGGTGGTGGCAAGAGCACCTTGCTGGCGCATCTGTTAGGTGGACTTAGCAAGTTTGATATTCCCTCGGTGATTTTTGATAGTCTGCAAGGTATGCGCTTCATGGTTGAGGCGATGGGGGGACAGTATCAATCGGTGCATAATCTGGCACTGAATCCGTTTGATTGTGACGATGCTCCAGAGAAGCGGATTCATCTTGCAGGACTGCTGCGTTCCATGGGGATGTCAATTCAGCAATCCGAGATAGAATTGCTGCTGGATCAGATGTTCATGATCGAGCGGGAATATCGTTCCCTAAACGAGGTCTATCAGACGGTCTTTGCCCGTGCCAGCATCTCGCAAAATGAGTTTGCCCGTTGGGTGACAGACAGGGATGGCAACGAGGGCATGTATTCCAGCATGTTCAATGCCCCAAGGGACAGTTTGGGTGATGTGCTGGATCAGTCCTTTATGAGTGCGTTCAATATGGGCGAGGTCTTGAATGACCCGACTTTGGCTGCTCCCGTGGTGGCGCATGTCATGGACGGTATCCGCGAGATCGGCAAACACCGTCAAGGCTTTTGTGTGTTTATTGACGAGGCCGCGGCTTTGCTCCGTAACGAAGGCTTCCGTGGCTACGTCATGCAGATGTACCGTGAATACCGCAAGTTTGGCGGCGCAGTGGGGATGGCATTCCAAGACCCGAAAGCCTTCATCGAAAGTGATGTTTCTGATGCGGTGCTGGACAATATCGCGACTCTTATCCTGTTTCCGAACTCTCAAGGCAACCGCGCGGTCTATGAACGCTTTGGCTTAAATGAAGAGCAGATGAACTATATCCTGAAAGGCTCATTGCTTAGTCAGGATCGCACCGCATTGGTGATCAAGCGCGACAGTACGGGCTTTGAGGAAAGCACCATCATCAATATCGATCTCTCGCCTTATGATAGCGCATTACGGTTCTATCAGTCTGGTACCGATGCCGTCAGGCTTCTTGAGCAACTGCAACAGAAATGGGGGGCAGAATGGTCAAAACACATTTAGGCAAAAAGGGAACTAAACCAATGATAAATGCTGTAACAGCCTGCCCAAATGATGAGCAAAATCATGAGAGCGAGTATGATTTTTCCTGTTCTGAAAGACAGGCAAAGGTCAACATATTGTCGGAATGTGAACCCGTATTGAAAGCGAAGGGGGATATAGAGCAACAAAAACAGGATGAAACAGGTCAAGCTTATGTCAAGAACAAAATCTGCCATTTGCATCCCAAACGCTTGTTCCGTTTCAACGGGGGAAGACCAGCCTGGATTGCTATTGTTCATCTCCTGCTCCTGAGTCTTCTGTTTCTGCCCGTTTGGTGTTTTATGATCTGGGAAACAATATTCTCGTTTCGGACTCTATTATCGCATATCGGACTATTGATTTCTACGGTGTTTCTGTTTGCCCTATGTAGAATTGAAGGCATTCCGCAAGACAAACCGTGGTATCAGGTCATCTGCACTGCTGCACCGATATTTGGCTATATCGGTCTGATGGCATTGCTGCCTTATATGATCTTGTCCTCTGATCATTCTTCTCTACCGTTTTTTGGAATGGTTCTGATTTTTGCAGGTAGCTTGCTGTCTACTATTCCATTGGGCAAGGCCATAGCCGAAGTGCTGATTAAGGTCTGGGTCAATCCTGATGCGATCAAGACACAAAAATCACAGAACGAAAAACTACATCATGCACTGCCATTGCTGTTTCTGGTGGTGACAATTTTGTACGCGCTCAAAGGCAGTTTTCATTTCCTGAGACCTCTGATGCAAGGGGTATCATGAAAAAGTTTCTCATCACCACTGCATTATTAGGTTTGCTAGCCGCATTACCATCTTATGCCGCGATGTCTGTGGTCGATGGTCAAGCCATTGCCAAGGCTGCCGAGCAGATCAATCAGCTTAAAAAGCAAATTGGTGAATTGCAAAAGATGAAGCAGGAACTGCAAGACCAGCTTTCGGCAATCGGCAAGATGGGACAGATTAACGTCCCGCTGGCGAATCTCGCCAAGCTTGGAGAAAGCATTACGAAGACAGTGCAATGCAGTCTACTTTCCAAAGACGACTTGATGCGGATGATGCCAAGCCTTGAGTTTGAAGATATTGATATTGGTTCCGTCTGCCAAGGCCGACAGGTCTACGGCAATATCCTGTTTGGTAGCCAGAAAGAGTTCAGTGAAGTTACAGACCTGAATGACAACAACGCCCTGAGTGGCACGATTAAGCAACGTCGCCGTAATCTGCTGGAACATACCATAACGGGAAGCCTTGCCCTTGCTGATCTCACCATCAAGGAAGCCGAGGATGTCTCGATTGCTGTCGATGACTTAGAAAATGCGGGCAGTGCTGCCAAAGACCAGAACGCACGTCTTGCGATCATTGCGAAAAGCCAGCTGGTCATTGCCAGAGGTATCGCCCAAACCAATCAACTTCTCGCCATGATGCTCAAACAACAGGCAGCCAGTTCTGTACTCAATAATTTATCCACCGTCAGTAAAATTAAAATCGAAGGAGAAAACAATGAATAAACACTATTCGGATTTTAGGATTTGGAACGCATTATACATAGAATAATACTTTTCCGATAATTCGTCAAAGTTATTTATTTGATCATTATATTCTTTAGAATCTTTTTCATAGTTTTCATGTATAAAATTCCATTTTTTCTTAAAGAATTTACTAAATTTACTTAAAAGGTTTTTAGTTTGATTTTGCGAAATGTTTATATCAAACTTTTCATAAAGGTACTCAAAACCTAATTGTTCATGATGAATATCTTCTTTTGCTTTTTCAAACTCTTCATTTGCCCATGCTGCCCCTGAATTTAACATTAGCACTAAAAGGAAACCAATAATGCCAGGACATATTAGCACCGAAGACTTACCTAGCAACCAAGTCACCCGCGAGATTGTTGGTGCGCTAGAAGGTGCGGCAGACTTCTGTCTGACCTGTCCTGTGGTGGGGAAATATGGTGATATATCCCATAGTCTGTTGGGGGAGCTTGCCCATATTCTGCAAGAAGGGATGGTGAATATTTTCCTCATGGCGTTTCCTTTATGGTTTGTGTTTGCAATCTTTCAAACCGCGATTGGCGAGTCTTCGGTACAGAAGATTATCCGCGATTTCATCTATGCCATTATAGCCTTTATCCTGCTTAAAATCTACGGTGCAGACATTATTGGCGGGCTGTATAAATTGTCTTTGGATATTATCGGCTCGACGGCACAATTAACTTTCGTCCACGGTGAACCCGTCGTGCATCCAGACGCGCATCGCTATTCTGTCGAAGGGATTGTCAATCTGGTCTACACCGTCGAGATAGCTGTGAAAGACGTGTTTTTACTGGGTTGGAACTTGATTTCCAAGGCTTCAGGCTTCACCGATACCCTCGTTATTGCGGTTATGGTCTTTGTCGGGATGTTTATCCCGTATTTCGGTGTGCTGGCAGTATTCTTTTCCAAGGTGCTGATTGCGATGTTTCGCGTGATGATGCTGGCGATATTCGCACCCTTGATCATGTTCTGCTTTGCGTTCAACTGGGGGCGAAGTATGGCCGCTTCAGCCGCCAAAACCCTGTTTGCTTCGCTACTGATTATCTTTGCCTGCACCGCTTCGATGGCATTGCTGATTTATGGCGCGAACGTCATTTCTAGCGAATTTGATTTTACCAAGGAACTCGACTTGACCAAAATCTGGCCACAGGTGTTCATTCTGGCGATGTTGGGTTGGGCGGGGATTGCGTTCATGCTTGATGCGGTGGGGATTGCGAATAGCCTATCGGGTTCAGTGCTCTCGAATATCGGTTCAGGCATGATGACTGCTGGCATGGGTGCCATGGCT
>JAHDDM010000086.1 GCA_020629355.1 Rhodospirillaceae bacterium | reverse complement strand
TTATGGACGAGAATATTATTGCCTATATCCGCCGTCATCACAATTTACAGATTGGTGAGGCCAGTGCAGAGCATCTTAAAAAAGAGATAGGCTCTGCCATGCCCGTCAAGGATGGTGTTGGCAAAACCATGTCCATCAAAGGCCGTGATCTGGTACATGGCGTTCCGAAAGAGATGGAAGTCACCGAACAGATGATTCACGAGGCTCTGATCGAACCCATAGGCCAGATTATTGAGGGCGTAAAAACCGCGCTAGAGCACACCGAACCAGAATTAGGCGCGGATATTGTCGATAATGGTGTATATTTAACAGGTGGCGGGGCTTTATTGCGCAATATTGATGAAGTCTTGCGTCTCAGTACTGCTCTGCCCGTATTTGTTGCGGATGAGGCGTTGCACTGTGTTGTCAATGGAATCGGACGCTGCCTTGAGGAGACCAACAATTTGCAGGGTGTGTTGGTCTCTGATCTATGAAGGGCATCCTCTGATGGCAGGGTTCTCGCAAGTCTTTAGTCTATATTATCAACGCCACCTGAAGCGCCGTGGTCATTTGGTTCTGGCGGGCTTGGCTCTGATCATTCTTGTCATTGACGGGATGAACCCCGCAACATTGAACCCTGTGCGGCGTGTGATTGACAAGATTTTCCAGCCCTTGGATAACGTTATTGCTCTGGGTAATCAGCAGGTTATTTCAGTACAGGACTTTACCAGCCGATTGTTCAATCAGGCAGAAGAACTGGCCTTTCTACGCGAGGAAAATGAAAACCTCCGGCTCTGGCGACAGTATGCTCAGGCTCTCGAGATTGAAAACCGTCAACTGAACAGCCATTTCCAGGCTATCCCACCTGCTCTCGAAGGCGAGATTAAGCATTTTCGGATCAGCAAGCGTTTGCCTTCAGCTCAGAGGCTGGAGCTGGCAACAGAAGACTTTGCAGAACTGCCAGACTTTGCCGCCGTAATCAGCCGCAATGCCCTGATTGGGCGGTTACTCAGCACTGAGGAAAATACCGAAAAACGCAAAGACATCATGCTGCTTAGTCATCCAGATAGCCGTGTTCCAGTGCAGGTTGGGCAGGATGGGATTCAAGCCATGCTGGCAGGGCAAGGGCATCGTATCGCCAAACTGGAATATCACGAACAGTCTCTCGCGCGTATTGTCCAAGGTGATCCTGTGGTCTCGTCACGTTTTTTAAGCTATTTACCAAGCGGCCTCGTGATCGGAACGGTTACGCATGTCGATAAAGATAGCATTGAGGTTAAGCTTGATTATGATCTTGATCTGTTGCGCTATATTGGTGTGATTGTCCCCAAGGTAGATAAGTCATGAGTGGCGGCGGGCGCATACTGAATTGGGGGATCATGGTCGTGATCTTTGCGCTCTGTTTATCGATCAGTGCTGCACCGCACTTTTTTAAGACCATTGCGCCTTTGCAGCATTTACCGCTTATCTGTCTCTGTATCGCAGTGATCCTTACGGCTGGCGATTTTCCACTATGGCTACTGTTTATTTTCGGTCTGATGATCGACAGTATACAAGGGGGGACTCTGGGCAGTAGCAGTCTGTTGCTGGTGTTGATTCTGCCCTATATCCAACTGCTCAGCCGTTCTGCTGTACGCTTTTCACTGCCACGAAGCTGGCTGTTATTTATCAGCTTTTTGCTGCTGTATCAGGGTGGGCAGATATTGATTCAGTATATCCTGAGCGAAGGTACCCTGCCGTCTCGGCGATTGGTTTTTGATTCTGTGGCGGCAATCTTGCTGTTTCCCATACTTTTCGCTATCGTACTGTATATCGGCAACCGTTTCCGCCGTAATATGATGACTCCTCTTTAGGTTTCTGAATTATGCCTCTGGATCACGAACAGCAGGGACGTACCATCAATCGCCGTGGCTTGATTGTGTTGGGTGGTACGGCAGTGGGTCTCAGTGTTCTTGGCGCGCGACTGTTTCATCTGCAAATTACCGAAGGCAGACATTATCGCACCGAAGCCAAACGCAATCAGACGGATTTTGAAGTTCTGCTCCCCAAGCGCGGCGCAATATTAGATGCCCGTGGCTATAAAATCGCCGATAGTATTGCTGAGTACGACCTGGTTCTGCTTGAGGAATTCAATGATCTTGAGACTGCACGATTAGAAGAAACCTTAAAGCAGCTTAATCTTGATCCAGAGACTGAATCCCTGTTTACCGACAGGATTCTGAGCCGCCACCAACGGCCTTTGCCGATGTTGCGCAATATAAGCTCTGAGCAATTGGAACGCTTGGAATTTCATCGTCCGAAGCTGCCAAAGTTCAGTATCCGCCAGCAGGTACGACGACAGTATTATCATCCAAGTTATACTCCGATCACAGGCTATGTTGGTCGTGCAGACAAGGCAGACCGCGCAAAGACCCCACATGCTTTGCTCGAAGAGTTTCGTGTTGGCAAGGCAGGTATCGAGGCTCAATACGAAGAGGCTCTACAGGGCAAGGTAGGCAAACAGTCCTTAAAAGTCGATGTCCATGGCAAACGCCTGCAAGAGATTGAGCGCACCAACAGCCAAGCTGGGGCAAATATTCAACTGCATCTGCATGGTGATTTACAGAAATATGCCATGCAGAGAATAGCGGAGCATCGCTCTGCAACAGCAGTGGTGCTGGATGCTTTTAGCGGCGGGGTCGTGGCTTTGGCCTCGCATCCTTTTTATGACGCCAATGAGTTCAAAAAGTCATTATCACAAAAAGCCTGGAAGGCATTGCAAGAAGACCCTCTGAAGCCTTTAGTCAACAAAGCCATAAGCGGCCTTTATGCTCCTGGCTCGACTTTTAAGCCTATTGTTGCACTGGCAGCACTCCGTGCTGGAATCCAGCCTGAAACGCGCCATTTCTGTGGCGGTCATGTCACTGTTGGCAATGCGCGTTTTCATTGCTGGAAAAAACATGGTCATGGTCACATGGACATGCATCAGGCCATAGCGCAATCTTGTGATGTCTGGTTCTATCAGACCGCGCGACAGATAGGCATTGAAGCCATTGCCGAAATGGCACGGACATTAGGCCTCGGCAACAAAAGCGGTCTTGATTTGGACAATGAGAAAGCCGGCCTCGTGCCAGACACCGCATGGAAAAAGCAAAAATTTAACGAGCCATTCTATCCAGGCGAAGTGATGATTCACGGTATCGGACAAGGGTTTCTTTTGACCACGCCACTGCAACTCGCCCGTGCCTATGCCAGCATCATCAATGGCGGCATTTTACCCACACCCGCCCTTGGACACCGTTTGCAGTACGACAAAGAAAACTTGAATATTCAAACTGCCCCCGCACGGCAGGTCAATATCCCCAGATCCCATTTCCGCATTGTTCGTGATGCGCTCATTGATGCCGTCAATGTACCCTCTGGCACAGCGTGGCGCTCCAGAATAGGTGAAGATTGGGGCTTTGACATGGCAGGCAAAACTGGCACGACGCAAGTTCGCCGAATCAGTCGAAGCGAACGCGCAGCAGGGATTCGCAAAGAAGATATCGACTGGCATTTGCGTGATCATGCTTTATTTACGGGATTCGCACCAGTGCATGATCCGCGCTATGTCGTCGCCGTGCTGGTGGAACACGGTGTTTCTGGCGGGCGAAGTGCCGCGCCCATCGCGCGTGATCTGTTCTATAGAATGGCACAGATTGGGATGATTGCATCTTCATCGCTCACGGCAGATAAAGCATGACGAGATTCGCAAAACATCCCTTTATCCGTTTCTTGCATTTGCAGTCCGAACAGATACGGCTCATGGCAACATGGGGTTTTGTTCTTGGCCTGTTGCTGTTGCTGACGATGATTGCTCTGGCGGTCTTTATCCTATACACGGCTGCATCAAATATGCAGCCGTGGGCTATAGCCCACCTGTACCGCGCGCTATTCGGGCTAGGCATTGTTGTCTTTATTCTTCTTGTCCCCCTGGAAACCTGGCTAAAAGCAGCCTATTGGCTCTATGGTTGCAATATTCTTCTGCTCGTGCTGATTCCCTTTTTCGGCAGTAGCAATATGGGCGCACAAAGGTGGTTTACCTTTGGCTCCTTGTCGCTTCAGCCCTCGGAACCCATGAAGATTTTCATTATTCTCGCCTTGGCACGCTATTTCCATCTGCTACATCCGAAAGAAGTCTTCTCGCTCCCGTATCTCATCGCACCAGTCGCAATTATCGCTGTGCCCTTCGTCTTGATTATGCGCCAGCCAGACCTCGGAACATCGTTAATGATCCTCTTTGTCGGGATTATGGTGTTCTTTCTGATTGGGGTGCGGTGGCAAAAATTTGCCAGCCTCATCGGGATACTCATTGTCTCCGCACCACTGGTCTGGAATTTCTTGCTGCATGAATTCCAACGCCAACGCATCACATCGTTTCTGAATCCTGAAAAAGATTTGCTCGGTGCCGGCTATCAATTGATGCAATCGAAAATCGCCATTGGTTCTGGCGGGTTATGGGGCAATGGTATGCTACAAGGTACACAAAATCTCTTAGGCTTTATTCCTGCAAAACATACCGATTTCATCTTCTCGCTTCATGCAGAACAGTTCGGCTTCTGGGGCAGTATGGTCATACTCCTCCTCCTGCTTGTCTTGATGCTCTACTGTATTCTAACGGCCTCGGTCATGCGGAGCACATTTGCACGGCTTATGGTGCTGTCCATCGGCAGTCTTTGGGTCATCCAGAGCATTGTGAATCTTGCCATGGTCATGGGACTCCTGCCTGTGGTGGGCATTCCATTGCCATTTCTGTCTTATGGCGGAACAAGCCTCTGGACGAGCATGGCCGCGTTTGGCTTGATACTGAATGCCTATATCCATCAATATAATAGTCTCAGAAACGGCTAAAATGAAAAAACTCGACTGGATATTGCTGATTTTACTGTCGCTCTGTTGGGGCAATTCCTTTGCCATCAACGAGATTCTGCTGGAAGACTTACCGCCCTTTAGTATCGTTTGGGCGCGACAAATAACGGCTTTTCTGTTGTTTGTGCCGATTTCATTGCCATACCTCAGAAAAGTCCACTGGAATTTCAACCTGTTCTGGCGTTTCGCCGTGATGGGGACAGTGGCGATTGCGCTGCCTTTTTCGTTATTTGCCTTAGGGCAGCAGTATATCACCAGTGTTCTGGCAGGGATTGGCAATGCCACAGTGCCGCTCTATACCATGCTGTTGGCGGCTATATTCCTGACAGATGAGAAAATAACCCGAAACGGCTTTTTAGGGCTATTGTGCGGCTTCTTAGGGATTCTGGTCTTGTTTCTGCCCATGCTCTCGGTGGGTGATTTTGCCTCGGCCTGGGGATTTACCCTCGCGGTATTGGCCTCTGGCCTGTACGGATATGCCAATGTTTTTGCCCGCTCTTTACCCGTGATCCCCTTGCGCGTACAAGCTCTGCTGATCAACGGTTTTGCCGCCCTTGCCTTGACTCCAGCTATGTTGTGGGAAGCACCAGATTTCACCAACCTGCCCATGCACAGCTACGGCTTTATCCTAACCCACGGGCTGTTGGGCAGTTTCTTTGCCTATCTTTTGTATCTGAAGCTGATCAAACGCGTCGGTTCAGTCAATACGGCGCAAGTAGCGTATTTAATACCGTTTACCGCGCTATTTTTAGGCGCAATCGGACTGAACGAACCCGTTTCCTTGCATGCACTATTTGCACTTGGCCTTGTGCTCTTCGGGTTATGGCTCAAGGATAGGTCTCAAAAGAACGCACCAGTGCCACCATCAGCGCGTGATGTATAGCCAGTCTCACATAAATTGATTATGTGAGACTGGCTATAGGCTATATCCGCGTTTGCCATAAGAGTCTTTTCACCACATTCCCCACTGCCA
>JAHDDM010000085.1 GCA_020629355.1 Rhodospirillaceae bacterium | reverse complement strand
AAAACCCGATAATGATGCGGGCTGGTCTATCCCTGACCCTAGAGATTCCGCAATGGGCTGGCGGTCTGTTCTCGAAGAGACACGCCCCCATATTGATCAGGACTACACAGAGCGAAGGCTTGCACTAGGTCTGCCAGAAGGTGCGGTGGATTTACCCCGTGGCGAGGCTCTGCCGTTAGAATATGGCCTTGAATCCGCGATTGATTTTACCAAGGGTTGCTTTATGGGGCAAGAGGTCTGCACCCGAATGTATCGCATGGCGACAGGCAAATTTTCTGTTCGGGCTTTTCGTAGCAATGCTGAAGTGAAAGCAGGTGCAGTATTAAGCAACAGCAGCCACTCAAAGGTTGGCACGATCATCAGTGCCTATACCAACAGAGGATTCGCGCGTCTGCATCTGGCGCGCTACAGTGCAGATAATCGGCTTTGGGTATCTGGACAGGAAGAGAATATCATTGAGGTTCTGTAGAAAGACTGTATTCTCTTCTGGCAACCCTTGAATTCTGCCCTTGAGAAAGAACCAGCCCATGAGTGATGACACCATCAAAAAAGAGTCCCTAGCCTATCACCGCACCCTGCCCTACGGCAAACTATCAGTACAGCCAACAAAAACCCTGTCAAACCAGCGTGACCTGTCCTTGGCCTATTCACCTGGTGTTGCAGCAGCTTGCGAAGAAATTACACGAAATCCGCTTGAAGCATCCACTTTAACCTCGCGAGCCAATCTTGTCGCCGTGGTCACCAATGGCACGGCTGTTTTGGGTCTGGGCAATATTGGCCCTTTGGCTTCAAAGCCAGTGATGGAGGGAAAATCTGTTCTGTTCAAGAAGTTCTCGAACATTGATTCCTTTGATATTGAACTGGACAGTACCGAGGTGGATCATTTCTGCACCGTGGTCAAGGCTCTTGAGCCAACCTTCGGCGCAATCAACCTTGAAGACATTGCTGCACCGCATTGTTTTGACATTGAAGAACGTCTTGAACGTGAGATGAACATTCCCGTTTTCCATGACGATCAACATGGCACCGCGATTATTGTTGGCGCCGCGACACGGAATGCTCTGCTTCTGGTCAACAAAAATATTGCAGATATTCGTATTGTCTGTTGCGGTGCTGGTGCAGCAGCAACAGCGTGTTTACGGACTTTGGTCGATATGGGGGCGAAACCTGAACAGATTCTGGTCTTTGATAAAGATGGTCTTTTAACAAAAGACCGCGCCGATGAACTGCATCCGATTCAGGCGCGCTTTTCCATTACTGAGCACCCTATCAGCTTAACAGATGCGCTTGTTGGGGCTGATATGTTTCTTGGCCTGTCGGCAGCAGGGCTTCTAAGCCCAAAGATGATCATACCCATGGCGAAAGACCCGATTATCTTTGGCTTAGCGAATCCAGAGCCAGAAATCATGCCTGACCTAGCCCAAAAGACCCGCCCTGATGCTATTTGCGCTTCGGGACGTTCGGACTTTCCGAATCAGGTCAATAATGTTCTGTGCTTTCCGTTTATTTTTCGCGGCGCATTGGATGTTGGCGCAACCGAGATTACCCCAACCATGAAGCTTGCCTGTGTTGAGGCCATTGCCAATCTTGCGCGCAAGGAGTCCAACGAGGTTGTCGCCAATGCCTATCTTGGCGATAATTTACAGTTTGGCCGTGGTTATTTGATCCCTAAGCCTTTTGACCCACGCTTGATGACCGAAATTGCCCCAGCGGTGGCAGAGGCCGCAATGCAGGCCGCTGTTGCCGAACGCCCGATTGCGGATATGGCAGAATACCGCCGCAGTCTTGAGGCTATGGTGAACAGTTCTGCAACAGTCATGAAAGGATTGTTTAGTGCAGCAACCAGCGCACCGAAACGCATTACCCTGTGCGAAGGTGAAAACCCTCGTGTCTTGCGGGCAACACAAATTCTGATTGACGAGAAACTCGCCAAGCCGATACTCATTGGTCGAGAAGAAGTGGTCGCGAATCAAATCGGGAAACTTGGCCTGAGAATGCAAATTGGCAAAGATTTCACCCTTGTTGATCCCAATAATGACTCGCGTTTTCGAGACTATTACAGCCTGTACCATGACTTGAATTGGCGCAAAGGTCTCACCGTGAATGATGCCAAAACCGTGGTGCGCACCAACAATACCGTCATTGGCGCATTGATGCTCAAGCGCGGCGAATGCGACGGGATGCTTTGCGGCACGCAGGGACGCTTTCAATCCCATGTTGCGGATGTCCGTGATATTATCGGAGTGCAGGAAGGCACAAAAGACCTATCGACTTTGATGTTGATGGTGATGGACAGCGGCCCGCTATTCCTTGCGGATACTCATATCACCTACAAACCAAGTACCGAAGAATTTGTCGAGATGGTGGTGATGAGCGCCGCAGTGGTCAAGCGTTTTGGAATCGAGCCTATTGTTGGGCTTGTTTCGCATTCCAATTATGGCAGCTCGAACCATCCTAGTGCCGCAAAGACTCGTGAGGCAGTAAGGCTTCTGCAACAGAACCATCCTGATATTCATGTCGATGGTGAATGCCATGTCGATGCCGCATTGGATAAGGATTTTCGCGAAGGCTTCCCAAAATCGCTCTTCAACAAGGTCGGCTCGGCGAATCTGTTGATCATGCCTTCGCTTGATGCCGCCAATATCAGCTACAATCTGTTAAAAACGGCCGCAAATGGCATTCCAGTTGGCCCGATGATGATCGGGGCAAGTCAACCTGCTCATGTCATTACCACGGCTTCAACAGTGCGCGGTATTGTGAATATGGCAACAGTTGCAGCGACTCAGGCGCAGAAAATTCAGAGTAGTGAATGACCAACAGACCAGAAAATATGCGTGACGCACCAGAGGACCTCGCCCCCATCGACGATGCAGGCTCTGAAACGCTTTCGACTTTGCTGGAAGATGCTGATCAAACACGCTTAATTGCCGCCTTGTCAAAAATCTATCCTGCTGATATTGCAGATTTTATTGAACAATGCACTGCAACAGAACGTCAATCGCTTATGGAGTTGGTCGGCGAAGAACTGCCAGCAGAATGCTTCAGCTATCTGCATGATGAAGTACGGATTACTCTGTTGACACTGGTCTCAGACAGCTATATCGCGGGGCTGATCACCGAGCTTGAAAGCGATGACGGCATTGATATTCTCGAAGACCTCGAGGAAGAACGACAGAAGGCAATCTTAGCTGTCCTGCCGAATCACGAACGTCTGCTGTACGAGGAATCCTTATCCTACCCTGATGACAGTGCAGGTCGCTTAATGCGCCGCGAGGCTGCCCTGATTCCAATTTACTGGACAGTGGGTCAAGCGATTGATCATTTGCGTACAGTGGATGATTCTGTGCCAAGTGACTTCTATTGCCTGATTATTGTTGGGCGTGATCATCGACCTATGGGGACATTGCCCTTGTCGCGCCTGATTAAAAATAGCCGCGCAATTCCCGTGGCGCGCCTGATGGACCGGCAACTACATTCAGTACGCGCGGATCAGGATCAAGAAGAGGTAAGCCAGCTTTTTCGGCAATATGGCATTGCCGAAGTCCCTGTTGTCGATGATGCAGACCGCTTGATTGGAGTGATCACCGTCGATGATATTCTCGAAGTCATTGATGAAGAAGGTGAACAGGACATGCTGCTGATGGGCGGCTTGAGCCGAGATGACTTTTTTGATGACCTGCTGAAAACCTTATGGGCGCGGCTGCCGTGGCTGTCCATCAATCTCTTGACAGCCATTCTGGCCTCACTGGTGATTTTCATGTTTGAAGACACCCTCACCAAAATTGTGGCTCTGGCAATTTTGATGCCCATCACCGCCTCGATGGGGGGCAATGCTGGAACACAAACCCTCACCGTTGTCGTGCGCGCCTTGGCAACCCAACAGCTTACCTCAGGAAACTGTTTGCGCGCCATAGGCAAAGAAATTATGGTTGGCGTGCTGAATGGCACAATATTCGCCATTGTTGTCGCTGTTCTCACCACCTTCTGGTATCAAGATATTCTGTTAGGTTTCGCCATTGGTTCTGCCATGCTGCTATCCTTGATCATTGCTGGCCTAGCTGGTGTTCTCGTGCCTGTTGTGCTGTCCTGGACAAAAATTGATCCCGCGATTGCTTCTGGCGTTTTCCTTACCACCATCACCGATGTCGTTGGTTGTGGAGTATTTTTACTATTGGCACGCTGGGTTCTGTTGTAAATGTCTAAAGATATATCTCTTGATCTGCTTCGGGATCCTATCCCGAAGCTCTTACGTGCCAGCAGTATTCCCGCCATTACAGGCATGTTCTTCGGCACGCTCTATAATATTATCGATACCATCTATGCTGGACAATATTCCACCGATGCCCTCGCGGCCTTCACCATGGCCTTTCCCGTGTATTTCATCTTTCTGCTTTCCACGGCTATCGGCTTCTCGAACGGCCTCAAGACCGTGATTGCGCACGCTATAGGCCGTGGCAATGCAACCGAAATTGGCTGCTTGATCGCCCAAGGTATCCCACTCGCCATTATCCTTGGCCTACTGGTTAATCTTGCCGCCTATGGTGTGCTTGATTACCTGTTGCTGTTCTTCAATAAACAAGAAGGCGGCAACGAGGCGGCTCTTGCGCTTGCCAAAGAATATCTTACGATTATTTTCCTAGGCGGTGTAAGCTTTAATATTCTTTACGCCGTTACCGCACCGCTTGGTGCTATCGGCGACACGCGAACCCTACGCAATGGCGAAATTTTTGGCGCTTTTGCCAATGTTATTCTTAATCCCATGCTCATGTTTGGCTGGTTCGGCCTGCCCGAAATGGGTATTGCCGGGCTTGCTCTTGCTACCGTCATTATCTGGATTGCCCATGCCTTTTATAGCTTCATAAGATTACGCAATTCTTCGCTCTGGAGTGCTTTGAGTTTCGCTCATATCCGTCCTGTCCCTGCACTGTGGGGCAAAATTCTCCTCCAAGCCATTCCAAGCATCATCAATATGGTGCGGATTGGGATTATTTTCGCAATTTTTGCTTTCGTCATGAACAAATTCGGCTCAATCGTTCTGGCAGGTTATGGCGTGGGTTTTCGCATTGAAGGACTGATTATCCTGCCCGTGATTGGTCTCAATATCGCCACGGTGGCTATTGTCGCGCAAAATCACGGTGCAGCAGATCATGCGCGCGTGCGCGAGATTTATCTCGTCACCCTCAAGACTGGCCTGTCGATGATGACCATCGGCGGGATATTCTTGTTTTTCTGCGCACCTTGGCTTGTTATTCCCTTTACGGATGATCAACAGGCACAGCAATATGCCATAGAATATCTCCGCATTGATGCCATTGCCTTGCCTTCCATCGCGATTATCAATCTGGCAGGAGCAATGATGCAAGGGATGCAACGCACGATGCTGAGTGTCTCTGCCTTGTTGGTGACACAGGCAATACTGCCCGCTATTCTACTGCCCTATATCGCACAACACTACGAGTACACCGCAGTTTGGTGGGCCATGGCAGGAATACTCTGGCTCTCAGCATTCTGTATGCTTGGAATGGTGCATATGGTATTGCGGAATTGGAAGAAAAGTTTATAGCCTACGTCACATAATATCATTATGTGACGTAGGCTATAAGAAGCGCGACTGCGCGACCAGCGCGTATGCGCTGCCCTCGCGGAGCCTAGGCCATAAGGCCGACTGGCGTGAGCGATAAAGAACTATAGCCTGTCCCATATGATCATTTTATATGGGATAGGCTATAAGGAGCGCGACTGCGCGACCGCCACGTATGTGGCGCCCCCGCGGAGCCTAGGCCATAAGGCCGATAGGCGTGAGCGATAAAGAACTATAGCCTGTCCCATATGATCATTTTATATGGGATA
>JAHDDM010000084.1 GCA_020629355.1 Rhodospirillaceae bacterium | reverse complement strand
GGGAGTATCCATATTTTTCAGCACAAAATCTACAAGCCTACTATGGCGAAAGCTATATTGTTCAGGATGTTGGATTTAGCGTTGCTGAGGGTGAAATTCTGGCGTTACTTGGGCGGAATGGCGCGGGTAAGACCTCGACTTTACGCGCTATAGCACGGCTGGAGGATCCAAGTCTCAACGCTGGCGAGGTCTGGCTTGACGGTCAAGCCTTGCATCACATGGCGGCACATCAGGCCAGCCGTGCAGGATGTGTGCTTGTGCCAGAAGACCGCCGCATCATTGCTGGTCTTACAGTCGAAGAGAATTTGAAATTAGCGCAAATTGCCGAACCTATCGGCTGGTCTCTTGAGCGGATTTATACACTTTTCCCACGTCTTGAGGAACGCCGCGCTCAAGAAGGCATTACCCTTTCAGGTGGCGAACAGCAAATGCTGGCTATCGCGCGCGCCTTAGCACGAGACGTAAAGCTGTTGCTGCTTGATGAACCTTACGAAGGACTCGCGCCCGTGATTGTTCAGGAAATTGAAAAGACCCTACTGCACGTCAAAGCAGAGGGCATGACGACGATTATTGTTGAACAGAACGCCATTGCAGCATTGAAGCTTGCAGACCGTGCCGTGATTCTGGATACGGGCAAAGTTGTCTTTGATGGTACAGCACAACAGGTGCTGGATGATACCGAACTTCGCCACGAATATCTGGCGATCTAAGCCTAAAAGCCTTCTAGGCTGTCAAAGCCTGTACGCGCTTGGAGAGACGAGAAATTTTCCGTGATGCGGTTGCCTTGTGCATCAGACCCTTCTGAGCAGCTTTATGCAATTCACCCGTGACCACGCGAAATGCTTCTGCTGCTTTCGCCGCATCACCAGAAGCCAAAGCCTGTTCGCAATAGCGCATGAATGTCCGCAAGCGATTCATTTGAATGCGATTGCGCGCTTGACGTTTGATGGTTTGCCGTGCGCGTTTTTTTGCCGATTGGATATTGGCCATGATAAAGATTTCCTTCAAATTGTAAGAACCGAAGCCGTGCTTAACGCGGCTTCATCGTAAAGTCAATCACCCTTTAGTGAACATCGCGCCAAACTCTGCGTTTCAGCAGATACAGCACGAGAATAAACAGCGCCATAAACAACAGCACCGGAATCCCCAGAGCGCGGCGTTCCTCAAGACGAGGCTCGGATGCCCACATCAGGAACGAGGCAACATCTTTTGCCTGTTGTTCAATACTGGCAGGTGTGCCATCAGCAAAAGGCTCAGCTTCATAGATAGGCTGTGCCATGGCTATAGCATTCCCTGCAAACCACTTATTGTAGTGCATTCCTTCAGCCATTTCGACATCTGCTGGCGGGTCTTCATAACCTGTGAGCAAAGCATAAATATAATCCGCACCCGAAGCATAGCCGCGTCCACGCAACATGTCGTAGAAATTCGCAAAGAAATTGCCCTTGCCAAAATTACGGGCTTTGACAATCAGCGACAGATCAGGCGGTAATGCACCGCCATTCATCGCCCGCGCCTCCTGCTCATTAGCAAAAGGCGAAACAAATTTATCATAGGGCTGTGCTGCTTTCATCACCCGCTCGCCGTCTTCATTTGGCTCAGAAAGCACTTCGTATTGTGCAGCATACGCTTTCACTTCGGTATCTGAAAGACCCAAATCCCGCAGATCACGGTAACTTAACAGACGCAAACCGTGGCAGCTGGCACAGACCTCAGTATAGACTTGCAAACCGCGTTGCAGTGAGGATTTATCAAATGCTCCAAGATATCCCGCTGAAGGCCAGGACATTTCGGGTGCTGCTGGCGCGCTACTGGCGGCATGTGCCGTCCATGAGCCAAGCGTCATAGCGGCTACAGCAACAAGAGAGAATATTTTATTCATCATAGACATCCAAAGTGTAGCTTAACGAATCTTACGAGCCTTTTAGCACCGATTCTGATATGCTGTTCGGTAATTTTCGCGGTTGTTCTATCCAGCCAACCACGGGTGTGATCACCAAGAAATGCGCGAAATAATACAGGGTCGCAAGTTTTGAAATAACGACATACGCGCCCTCGGCAGGTTTGCCACCGACATAACCCAGAATGATAACATCAATGACGAAGAGTATCACACACCAGCGATAGATCGGGCGGTAACGGCAGGAACGTACTTTTGAGGTATCAAACCATGGCAACATGGCCAGCACCAGCAGAGAACCAAACATCAACAGCACGCCACCCAGTTTTGCTGGAACGAACCATAGGAACTGGAAGTCCACCGCACGTAGAATAGCGTAGAAGGGTAAGAAATACCATTCTGGTACGATATGAGCGGGTGTCGAGAGCGAATTGGCAGGAATATAATTATCAGGATGCCCCATATAATTTGGCGCAATAAAGACAAAAAACGCGAACACAAACAGGAAAACCATCAGACCAAAAGCATCCTTGACGGTCATATAGGGATGGAAGGTGATGGTGTCCTCTTGGGACTTTACCTCAACGCCTGTGGGATTGCTCGAACCAGCCTGATGCATTGCGGCAACGTGCAGCATGACCACAGCAAAAATCACGAAAGGCAACAGATAGTGCAGAGCAAAGAATCGGTTCAATGTTGGATTATCCACCGAGAACCCGCCCCAAAGCCATTTGACAATAGGCTCCCCAATCAAAGGGAAGGCAGAGAACAGATTCGTGATCACTGTTGCGCCCCAATAGCTCATCTGTCCCCAAGGCAAAACATAGCCCATGAAGGCCGTGGCCATCATCAATACCAGAATCACGACACCGAATATCCAGACCAGTTCGCGCGGATTTTTGTACGAACCATAGAATAGTGCACGGAATATATGAATATACACCGCAATGAAGAACATTGAAGCCCCATTCATATGGATATAGCGCAATAGCCAGCTATAGTTGACATCACGCATCATCCGCTCGACACTGTCAAAGGCTAAATCAACGTGGGCAGTATATTGCATCGCCAGTGCCACGCCTGTGAGTACCATGATCACCAGCACCACCATGGCCATACCGCCAAAAGACCAGAAATAGTTCAGATTCTTGGGCATGGGGAAAACAACATATTCCCCGTGCAGCATGGTGAATATTGGCAGGCGTTGGTCAATCCAACGGACAACAGGGTTCTTAAATTCCGGAGCAGGATGTGCAGATGCGTTCATTTTAGCCAACCTTAATCAGGGTATCGTTGACGAATTGGTACGGAGGCACCTCGAGATTGCGCGGTGCAGGGCCTTTACGGATGCGGCCAGAAGTATCATAGTGCGAACCATGACAAGGGCAGAACCAGCCGTCATAATCGCCTTTGGCATCGGCACTCTTTTGCCCTACAGGGACACAGCCCAAATGGGTACAAATGCCCACCATGACCAACCATTGCGGTTTCTCAACACGACTGGAATCGGTTTGTGGATCAGGCAAATCTGCCAAATTAACTTTTTCGGCAGCGGTAATTTCTTCTGCAGTACGATGACGGACAAATACAGGCTTACCGCGCCATTTCACCGTAATGCTTTGACCAACAGCAATTGCTGAAATATCAATTTCTACACTGGCTAAAGCAAGAACATCACGCGCTGGATTCATGCTGTCAATCACGGGCCAGAGTGCTGCACCTGTGCCAATTACACCCATGCTCAAAGCCGTATAGGCCAGAAAATCACGGCGGATGACACCGTCTTCTTGATTAGCACTTTCACTCATTTCGTCTTAATCCTTGATCAATCCGTTAATTCTGCTCGTTACAGCTTCGGTTAAGAGGTATATACATTTTCGCGCCAAAGGCAACGATATTTTACGCTCCGTCCAGTGTTCCCTGATGCGAATTTGATGCGAATTTCCTTGTCAGGGGCAACTTTCAACGACATATTACAGTAACGACCATGAATAAACGTAGCTACAAACACAACAAAGGCCACGCAATCAATGATGCCGCCATACAGAGGGATGGTATCTTCGGAGAAATAGGCCAAACTCTGAACGCAAACGATGCGTTGGCTATCGGCTGCACCCTTGGAACAATGCTGAAAACCAAGGATCAATGCCTCGCCATTGTTGGTATCGACAATCGCGCCAGTTCAGCAATTCTTGAAACCGAAATGTGTCGCGGCCTTGCGGCATCAGGATGCTATGTCATGCGCGCTGGAGTTGCGCCTGCTCCGGCGGTACAGTTCAGCGCCCATTGCCTGAACGCCGCAAGCATTATGATCACTGGAGGTAGTGATCATCACGATATCAATGGTTTTCGCCTTTCCGCTGATGGTGTGCCTCTTTACGGGAATCGGCTGCAACGCCTGACAGCTTTAGCCGCAAACGGCAGTTGGCACAAAGAGCGCGGTGGCGTGTTAGACGGTAATGTTCTTGAGCTATATATCAAAAAACTCAAGCAAAACGTCCATTCGAAACGCCCATTCAAAGTCGCTTGGGATCTTTGTGGAGGCGCAGCATGTATGGTTCTATCCGAGCTGTCCGATGGGATTTCTGGCGAACATTTGATGATGAATGATCAGCTTGATGCGCAATTTGGCCTTGAGTTGCCAGATAGTTTCACAGCAACACGAATCGCTACGGTTACTGAGGTGGTGATTGAGGAAAAATGCGACTTGGGTATTATAATTAACGCGGATTGCACGCAAATTGCTGTGGTTGATCATCAAGGCAGACTGTGGGAATCGCACAGATTATGCGCATTGTTCTGCCAGCAGTTACTGAAAACACAGCCCGATTCGACAATTGTTGCGGGTATGGACTGCCCCACTGCAATCAAGCAATGTCTTGAGAAAAACGGCAAGATGGAATTTGCCCCAGTGGGGTTAGGCAGTGTCATTGAGAAACTCGGCAGTGCAAACGCCAATTTGGCTTACGGCGGTAACGGTCATTATGTTTTTGGCAAACATTATAATTTCATGGCTTTTGATGACGGGCTTTTTAGTGCCGTGACCTTGCTGAACCTGCTTGGCACAAGTAACGAGAATCTCAGCAGTTTTTATCACCGTTTTCAAGATCATGTGACTTTGCCAAGGCGGTATTTCGAACATGATGCGCCCGATACGGTCATTCAGGCTATCCGCAAGCGCTTGATGCTGAATAAAGTTTCTTTCAACGATCTGGATGGCCTTCGCGTGGATAATGACCAAGGCTTTTGGTGGTTACATTGCCTGGAACACAACAATAAAACCCAACTGGTCTTGGATATTGCCGCAACCAGCGAAGGTGGGCTTACGGAAACCTCTGCAGTATTCCAACAATATTTTTCCTTGATCGGTAACGAGACCACCAAGCCACAAGAAATCAAGCCAACTTTGGAGACCAAAGAAACCGCCTTGACGGGCTCTGCCAAGGCCAAGGCTCTGAAGGCAATTTCTGATGCCGATCGTGAAGAGATAGACTTTACCTCACGCCATTGGCGCAGCATCCGTAAGGCCAACGCCACTACGATTATCGAAGATAAACCAAAGCCAAAACGACCCTGGAAACGTTAATTGGGAAAACGCTGCTTTAGCCTTGGCGGGCTTTCATGCGCGGGTTGGTCTTGTTGATGACATAGACCCGACCTTTACGACGTATCAAACGGCAATCTTTGTGGCGTTTTTTCAAAGTTTTCAGTGAACTGGCTACACGCATGATGGTTCTCTTTATAAATTCAGACGTTAATGTATCTTGGCACTGACTATACAGATTATCCCCTCTTGTCAAGACGGCTTTACATTATCCGCAGGGGAATCGCATGAAGATTATCCCTTGATGATTTTGAGCAAGAATTGATTGTTCCATCCCGCGATTTTGCGTCTGGCGCGTAGTGATCTTTTGTCTTGCAGTCTTTTGATATAGTTCATAGCAGCGTGTTTGATGATGGCAAAGTTTGCTGGTGCTTGGTTTTTGCGTACTCGAC
>JAHDDM010000083.1:2015-5910 GCA_020629355.1 Rhodospirillaceae bacterium | reverse complement strand
CCGTAATTTTCATCGAGTCGCCGTCTTCCTGCAAATTTATCTCAGCCCCATTCGGAAGTTTGCGGACAATGTCATACAGCATAAAAGCAGACACGGTCTTTTCACCTGGTTCGACAACCGCACATTCAATGGTTTCCGACAAAACCGTATCAATATCGGTAGCCGTGGCACGCAAGGTTCCGTCGCCAGCCTCCAACAAGACATTACGCAAAATTTCCACGGTATTTTTTCGTTCTGCAACCTGTTGAATATGGCTTAAAGAATTCAACAGTTTTGTGCGATCAATGCGTAGTTCCATAGCCTGAACATCTCCAAATTCTCTGACGAGACAACTATAGAACATCCCCGCCAAAAATGAAATCAGAGAAACCCCATTCCCCTGAAGCCCAAACCCATAAAATGGCTATTGTTGCAAATCTTCGCTGATGCGGCGGATATCTTCAGACCATTCTTCCGATTCGGTGCAGAGGGCGCTAATTTTTTTCAGAGCATGCATCACCGTAGTGTGGTCTCTGCCCCCAAACTGACGACCAATTTCTGGTAGTGAGCGGCTGGTTAAACGTTTGCACAGATACATCGCCACCTGACGCGGCCGCGCCACCCGCCGTGCACGCAGACTCGAGGACATGTCCTCAGGCCTGATGCGATAATAGCTGGCGACCTGACGCTGAATCATATCCACCGTAATCCGCAAACGCGGCTGGTGCAGGACATCACGCAAGATTTTACGGCACATCTCCAGAGACATCGGACGCTGAATCAGATCCTGATGGGCAATCAGGCGATTCATTGCCCCTTCGAGCTCGCGAATACTGATCGGCAGATTTCCCGAAAGATAATCAATTACTTCTTCCGAAATATCCGCCTCTGCACCCGCCACCTGAGCCGCAAGGAAACGTGCCCGCAAGGCTTGGTCTGGTGCGGCTATCTCTGCCACCAGTCCCGCACCCAAACGGCTGCGAATCCGCGATTCGATATCCGTAATCTCGTGCGGAGAACGATCTGAGGCAACCACGACAGATTTCCCCATCTCGATAAGATCATTCAGTGTATGAAAAAATTCATCCTGAGTACTGGTTTTATTGGCGATAAAGTGAATATCGTCGATCAACAACATATCAACGAAATTCCTGTTTAAACTGCATTATTTCACGTTGGCGCAAAGCCTGAACAAACCGTCGCATGAACGATTCGGCCGTAAGGTACAGCACTTTCTGTTCCGGAAAGTGCTGCTGCCGATACAACGCTATTGCCGTCATGAGGTGGGTTTTGCCCAAACCGACACCGCCAAACAAAAAAAGCGGATTATACAACGCCTGTACTGATTCAGCCACACGCCGTGACGCGGCATAGGCAAACTCATTGGGCTCTGCGGTAATGAACTTCTCGAAACGAAAACGTGAATCCAGGCTTTGATGCCCCGCAACCTGATCTGCAATCGATACCTTGGAATCCCGCAAAACCCGCACCGCTGTTACCGCCGAATCTTCTGCCTGCCATAAAGGCAATAGCCGCTTTTGCAACTGTGCAATCTGCTCGGGCTTGCCACGAGCTCCACGCAAAATCACCACAATCCCCTCAGCTTCACACAGATCATACCCTGGCTGGAGAAACACCAGACACCGCTGATAGTAGCCCTCTCCATATATTGAGCGCAATTTCGCCATCAAACGCTGCCACTGCTGCTGGCGCAGAGGACTGGACGCAACATCCGGCAGATATGATCCCAAAGTGTTTGTGGTGTCGGTTTCAGTCGTCATTTTCAGTCATCATCCGTATAAAGCTTCCTGTTTTTTATCTTTTTGCTTGCGCTATACCCTAGTGAATTCAATAGATTTTTGCCTTACCTATCGCGTAGGGTATCATTTGCACCGGCCTCTTTCCCTTGCCTCTTTCCCTTGCCTCTTTCCATTGTGCTTCCCTATCAATCTCTGCTGTCCCCCTTCCTACTGCCCCTCACCCTCTTTATGAGGATTTCTGAATTTGTGAGGATTTCTGAACCATACATTTCTGTCTGTAGTCAGGATCTTACTCAGGGTATTTAGGTATTTACTCAGGTTCCGTACTCTGGCATCCACAGAAGGAAAGCTGCTCACTGCCTCTGGATAGTACGCAGGGCTCAGCAGCAAAAACAACCGAACCAAGAGGAATTTTTGGGGTTTTTGAGATTGACTCGCTTGAGCCATAGACGCGAATAGGATAGCAAATTGAATTTCAATGAGTCTTTGTGACAAGAAAAATTCCCAACTTGCGAATCTCAAGTGTTTCAGGGGTTTTTATCGATCCGCAGTGATTCGTTTTTGATCAATCCTATCTCTGGAAGAAACAACAACCATGATTCAGATGCGCACATTTAATTACTTTGAAATCAAAGAATTAGCACATGAAGCCCTATTGGAAATCCTTGAAGACCCCTATCGCAGCCAAAGATTCTTTGCCCTTACCGGCACAACACCGAAGCAGATTCGACAGGAAATGAACAAGGCGGAGTTCATTGCTGGTATTTTGGATTATATGCTGCAGGACGAACCGTTTCTGAAAGAGTTCGCTGATATGCAGGATTTAAACCCGGCAGCCATTACACTGGCGCGCCTGCGCCTGCCTGGCGCGCCTTTAACCGAATGAGAACAGGACGAACTGACCCCATGGGACGCACTCGGGATGATCAATACAATAAAGTTTGGTGAAGAAAAGTTTGGTAAAAGAGGAAAATGTCGAAGAAGACAAGGTTGGCTCCGTGGGTAGGATTCGAACCTACGACCAAGTGGTTAACAGCCACCTACTCTACCGCTGAGCTACCACGGAATAGCTTGTGAAAGGGGTTATATCAAGTATTGCCCAATGTGATCAAGGGAAATTATTTCGAGAATCGGATATTGCACAACAGAAATTTGCGGATTAAGAGAAAGTAGGCATCATTACATAAAAATCAGGAGAAATTTCATGGCAGAAGAAACAAAATCACGGAGCCGTGGTGGTGGTGCGCGGGCGCGGCGCGAAGCACGGCAACAGGCAGCAAATGTTGTTCAGAAGGCAGCGCCGTATATTGTTCGGGGCATCCCTGCATTTAACCCTTATGACGATTCGGTACTGGAGCGTCTTGAGCAACAGGCTGACTGGATTCTGGCGGAAGTTGGGGTGAAATTCACCGATGACGCTGAAGTCTTAGAGCTTTGGCGCAAAGCGGGTGCGCATGTCGAAGGAGACCTGGTGAAATTTCCTCAAGGCATGGTGCGTGAAATCATTCAAAAGACCAGCCCGAAACAGTTCACCCAACATGCCCGCAACCCTGAGAAATCCGTGGTTCTTGGTGGTAATAATACCGTGCTTGTTCCAGCCTATGGCTCGCCCTTTGTCCGTGATCTTGAAAAAGGCCGCCGTTATGCGACCATTGAGGACTTTCAGAATTTCGTCAAACTGGCCTATCTTGCACCAGGGATGCACCATTCTGGTGGCACATTATGCGAACCCGTAGATATTAATGTTCCCGTGCGGCATTTGGATATGCTCCACGCCCATATTCAATATTCTGACAAGCCGTTCATGGGTTCAGTCACCGCGCCAGAACGTGCGCAAGATTCGGTGGATATGGCAAAGCTGGTCTTTGGTGCGGAATTTGTTGATCAAAACTGTGTCCTGGTTTCACTGATCAACGCCAATTCGCCCTTGACCTTCGATGACACCATGCTCGGTGCACTGAAAACCTATGCCAGAAATAATCAGGCCAGTGTGGTCTCGCCCTTTATTCTTGCGGGCGCAATGTCCCCCTGTACCCCTGCGGCAACCATCGCACAGATACTCGCTGAGGCAATGGCAGGTCTCGCCCTGATCCAGCTCATCCGCCCTGGTGCGCCTGGCATATTCGGCACATTTGCGGCCTCCATGTCGATGCAAA
>JAHDDM010000083.1:0-1915 GCA_020629355.1 Rhodospirillaceae bacterium | reverse complement strand
CGCCCTGGTGCGCCTGGCATATTCGGCACATTTGCGGCCTCCATGTCGATGCAAAGCGGCGCACCAACTTTCGGCACGCCCGAACCAGGTCTGATTCTGTTTGCCTGTGCGGCCTTAGCACGGCGACTAGGCGTTCCCTTCCGTTCTGGCGGTGGTCTGAATGGTTCAAAAATCCCCGATGCTCAGGCAGGTTATGAAGCCGCGAATACTCTGCAACAGGCCGCCATGGCAGGCGTGAACTTCATGCTGCACACCGCAGGTTGGCTTGAAGGTGGACTTTCCATGAGTTACGAGAAATTCCTGATGGATTGTGATCAGGCCGCCATGATCACCAAATTCCTCAGTGGTTTGAATGTCGATGACAATCATCTTGGCACAGCAGCCTTTAATGAAAACGAACCAGGGGTGCATTTCTTAGGCACACAACATACGCAGGATAATTTCAAGGATGCGCTTTATATCTCGCCCTTGGCGGATAATAATTCTTTTGAACAATGGCTATCCGAAGGCGAGCTAGACATGACCGCACGTGCTGCCAAGCAGGTCAAGAGCCAGCTTGAGCATTACGAAGCACCGCCTCTGGATTCGGGCATTGCCGAAAGCCTGACGGACTTTATCGCCAAGCGCAAAGCAGAAATTGGTGATGGTGTTCTATAAAGTTATCTTGCTTAATAACAACGAAAGTTTTGTTGCAAAGTCGCCGAAGGCGAGAGCGAGCAAAGCGAAGCCGTGGCAAAGCCACGCCCCTGCGGAGGTGGGAAAGCATCAGGCGAAGCCGTGCTTTACCTACCGTGAGCAATAAAGGAATCCCAAATGCCCGAACTTCCAGAAGTCGAAACTGTCCGCATTTCACTGGCAGAACAGCTATGCGGACAAAGGATCGCGCGAGCAGAGACCTATCGCGCGGATTTACGCTTTGCCTTTCCAGAGAACTTCTCTGAACGGCTTGCTGGCGCAACAGTTGATGCGGTGTATCGCTGGTCAAAATACCTATTGCTCAGTTTGAATAACGGCACATTCTATTGGCTGATACACCTAGGTATGAGCGGACAGTGCCGTCTGGTGACCAAACAGGATATGCCCGAAAAACACGATCATCTTCAAGTCGACTTTTCAAACGGTGTCCGGCTATATTATCGTGATCCCAGACGATTCGGCTTTATGGATGTACTGGAGAAACCAGAGCGCTATCCTGCTTTAACCCGTTTAGGGCGCGAGGCAATATTAACCGTTGGTACATACCCCGCTGCGCTCGCTTCTGGTGTGGTGGATGCGGAGTATCTTAGGCAGCACTGTGCCAACAAACGCACCAGCATCAAACAGTTTCTGTTTGATCAGAGTATCATTGCAGGACTCGGCAATATCTATATCAATGAAGCCTTGTGGCTGGTGGGGATTGATCCACGCACACCGTGCCATGCCATTCCGCACCAGCTTTTTACGCCTTTGGCCACCGCAATCGTTGAAATTCTGGAAAAGGCTTTGGACTCTGGAGGTTCTTCCCTAAAAGACTTTGTCGATACAGATGGTTCGCTAGGCTATTTTCAGCATGAATGGCAAGTCTATGACCGTGCGGGACAGCTCTGTGCAAAACCCGCCTGTTCGGGCGAAATTCAACGTCTGGTTCAAAACAACCGCGCCAGTTTCTTCTGCCCTGCACATCAAGTGCGGTTTTAATAACGCTCTTTCAAGCCCTTCAAAAATAACTCTATTTCGCGCCATTCATAGTTGATATTGCGCGTGTCTTCCTTCAGCTTTGTTTCGCTGGCAAGCTTTTGTAATTGCTTGACCAACGCCGTCAATTCACGCCTGATCAATGCAATCTGAATATCATCCATTCGGTGCATCACCACCTCTTGCTGCATCATCATATTGGCAAATTCCTCGCGGCTACGATTGCCTGCATCCAGCAAAC
>JAHDDM010000082.1 GCA_020629355.1 Rhodospirillaceae bacterium | reverse complement strand
TGGCGTTTGCTGACGACTTTCATGTCTGCTTGCGGGGTGAGTATATCATCGGGGGCTTGCAGCAACAGGCCACCAGGGACAGAGCGGGATTGCCAGCCTTGTTGTTGCAATAGCGGGACTTCGAGAATCCGCAGATTTTTGCGTTTGCTGAGTTGATTGAGCACCGAGCGTTCCACCTCTGGTGCAATGACGACTTCAAGGAAGAGGTTATCCCAAGCCTCGACCATTTCAGGCGTTAAAGGCCGATTGAGCGCGAGAACCCCGCCAAAGGCCGAAAGGGAATCACACGCCAGTGCGCTGTGGAAAGCCTGAACAATATCGGGATTACTGGCGATTCCGCAGGGAGTGTTGTGTTTAATGATAGCGGCTGTGGGCGCATCAAACTCAGACACCGTGCGCAGAGCTGCACCAGCATCCATGAGATTATTGTAGCTGAGACGCCTGCCATGCAGAGGCTCTGCCGTGCACAGGCTGGCTTCCTTGGCTGTGCTTGAGACATAGACGGCGGCGGCTTGATGCGGGTTTTCGCCGTAACTCAAGGTGTTTTGTTTCTGTAAGACCTGAATGAGAGTCTCTGGCAGTTCGCGGCTTTGGCACTGGCTATTGCACAGATAGTCGCTGATGATACTGTCGTAATGCGCGGTGCGGGTGAAGGTCTGTGCCGCGAGCTTGTGGCGGAATTCTGATACTGTCGCGCCAGAGTGTTCCTCGAAATGGTCAATAAAACTGCCGTATTGCGCTGGATCACTCAGCACTGTCACCCATTTGCAATTCTTTGCTGCCGCGCGTAACATTGTCGGGCCGCCAATGTCGATGTTTTCTATGGCCTCAGCTTCGGTGCAGCCTTTGGCAATGACCTGCTCGAACGGATACAGGTTGATTACGACCAGATCAATGGCGATCATTTCGTGGTTGTTCATGGCAGCGCGGTGCTTGGGATTGTCACGTTCTGCTAAAATCCCGCCGTGTACCCGTGGATGCAGAGTCTTGACGCGACCATCCATAATTTCTGGAAAGTCGGTATAGTCCGAAATTTCCGTGACCCAATGGCCGAGCTCTTCGATATGTTTTGCTGTGCCACCTGTGGCGATAATGCGGACATTGCGCCTGGACAGAGCTTTCAGTAATTCAGGCAGTCCGCTTCGCTCAGATACCGAGATCAGGGCGGTCTGAATTTGAATCGGGTTTTTGGAGTCTGTGGCTGTATTCATCATTATTTCTTGACGCGAAATAGCGCCCATTCGTTGCAATAGCTGGTTAGGTTTTGCGCTTGGGCAATGTCTTGCCCAATCCACAGGCTGTGGACAGGTCTAGGCTCTTGACCGTCTTGGTAGTGGGTTAGGCTCTTGATTGCTCCGATAGCGCTCGTTTGTCCAATGGGGGCAAATTGCCAAGTCGCGGCGGGTTTTTTCCGATGTACCAGCATTCCGCCACCCTGTAGCGGCATGGGTTCAAGGTCTGGATGCAGGTGAAAGACGCTAATCAAGCGTAAAGGGTTGTCCGTTCGAGGTTCGGCGTTGAACTCCAGAGTATCGCGGCCTTGAATAACGGTACCTTGCTCAGGATCATGCCAAATATCCAGACGGCGTTCCAATATGCCACCAACAGATTTCAGATAGCCATTATGACGGCAGATGATGCTCTGGATTTCTCCGCCATCCTGTTCCGTACTTTCTGTCTTGATGCTGTACTGTGCATCAAGATTCCTGTCCGTGCGTATCGTGCCTATCGGCGGGTCTTCGAGTACAGGCATGGAATGGAAAGCACTTTCGCGATATTCCTGTTGATCAAGCAGCGTATAGTCGGTGGGTGGGCTAAGGTTGATCACCAAAGGTTTCTGTCCATCGTAAATCTCAAGCGACAAAGGCGAGAGATGTTTATAGCGTGTCGCGCTGTTTTTCGGACAGGAACTGTTGTCCAGTAGAATTTCAAAGTCATCACGGCGGATTTTGAGCAGTGCTGGCTTAGGCAGCGTAACGGTATTTACCTGTTTGATGATTTTTCGCGGGATTTTGATACTTTTTGCAGGCAGTTCACAAGTGCCATGAAAGCGCGCTAAAGCATTGTCTGGTGTTTTATATTCCTGCAATAGAGCCTCCAGTTGCTGAAGGGCATTCGCTATTTCTGGCGGTATGGAAAGCCTTTGGCGCAAGAAACCTTTGCTGATATGGTACAGAAGATGATGGGTTTCGTGAACAAGGCGCGGCGCGGCCAACAGCTCCTGATGCTTGCTCTTGAACAGATTGCGTAGCTCAATCGAAAGCAGGGCAATGCCTTCGGATAGATGCTTTTCTTCGCTACTGATGCACAGTCCAGTATTGACCCAACAGGCCAGACTAAGAATACGCTCAAAACCCTCTGTTTCTTGTAAAACGCTGCTGTGGAGGTGATCAAGCTGCTTGCTGATACTCGCAAAGAATACGCTGTCGAAAGAAGTATTGACGCTTGAGCCAAAGAATATCTGGTAGAAATACAGCCAATTATTGATTCTCCGTGCCAGCGTTGGAACATGCCACGCTAAGGGCGTCCAGTATGGGTGGCAGCGAATCCAGCTCTGAAGAATATTAACACACAGTTCGGTGGTCTTTTTTGTCTCTTTTTCTTTGAAATTCAGTTCATCATTGCTCGGCTCTTCGACGTGATCATCTTCAGCAAAGGCGTGTAGGTCCGCCAGCCAGTCAAAGCGATTGATCCAATAGATTGCTTGGAAGGAGAAACCAGAACGCCGCATACCTGATTCGGGTTGTTTATGGCGGCTTGACCAAAAATCCAACAGACTCAGAGACTCATCAAGGCCAAGAGGAAAGCGGTCATTTTGTATCTGTTGACCTCGTTCGATATCGCCAAGATACAGCAGTGGAATTTGCTCGTGTCCAGCGTTTAGGCTGCCAACGGTTTGATTGTAAATCATGCCGCTCGTGAAGGGAATTCGGCGCAGGCACCGCAGCCGCCAGTACCGTAAGATACGCGATACTTGGTGGTGATCGATCAGGTGCGTGTCATCCATTATCTGGTTATTCTCCGCGAATGCCGGCGATACGCGCGGCGTATTGATGTTGTTCAGCGGCGAAAATTGCCGAGCCGGCACCGTAGACATCCGCACCCGCAGAGCGGCAAATAGCGGCGGTTTCTGGATTGATACCACCATCAATGGAAATGAGCGGGCGGGCTTCATTACTGGCGGTGAACTTTGTATCGATGAGTTCTCTGGCGGCGGCGATTTTAGGCACTTGATCATGCAGGAATTTCTGCCCGCCAAAGCCAGGATTCACCGTCATAATCAGAAGTACATCACAAAGATGCAACAGAGGCTCTGCCTGTGAAAGTGGTGTACCAGGATTCAGCGCAAGGCCAGATTTTATGCCTAGACGGCGTATTTCGGTCAGAGTGCGATGGGCATGACAGTCTGCCTCGAGATGAATGGTGAGGCAATCCGCGCCAGCCTTGGCAAAATCAGCAATATGGGCGCTTGGGTTCTCGATCATCAAATGAACATCCAAAGGCAACTTTGTCCGTGGCCGCAATGCCGCAACGGTGGGGGCGGTAATCGCCATCACAGGGACAAAATGCCCATCCATCACATCGATATGCAGCCAGTCTATTCCCGCTTTTTCCACCGCAGAAACCTCATCGGCAAAGGCCGCAAAATCCGCTGCGAGGAGGCTTGCAGCCACAATGTTCTGTCTCGTACTTGGCATGATGAGGTCTACTTGGAGAGAAAAAAAAAGAGTGCATATGATTTTTCGCAATCTAGCATAAGTTATTTAGTCTTTGAAGTCTTGGGTTAGGGTCTGCTATAAGGTTTTTGGAAGGTTGGCTGGGCGTGTCCCTCGCCAACCCGGTCAGATCCGGAAGGAAGCAGCCGTAACGAGACCGATGCGGGTCATGCCAATCTTCCACCCAATGCGCTATATGGTGCTGTATTCTTTGAACTTTAAGGCCAATGTCCGATTCTTCATCAAGTCCGAACCGCGCCGAATCAAGTGCAGGATCAAATGTTCTGGCACGGAAATACAGACCCGAGAATTTCCAGGGAATTATTGGTCAAGCCGCCACAGTGCGGATGTTACAGAATGCCCTGGAGCAAGACCGCGTGGCGCAGGCTCTGGTCTTCTCAGGTGTGCGCGGGACAGGCAAGACGACTTTAGCGCGAATCGTTGCCAAGGGATTAAATTGCCTCAGCAGTGATGCCCCGACCGCAACACCTTGTGGTCACTGCCAAAGCTGCACCGAGATTGCCGCAGGCATAAGTCTTGATATTCAGGAGATTGACGCTGCAAGCCATACTGGTGTTGACCATATCCGTGATTTAATTGGCTCTGTAAGCTATCGGGCTTCGGGGCGGTACAAGGTATATATCCTCGATGAAGTGCATATGCTGTCGACTTCAGCCTTCAATGCTTTGTTGAAAACGCTGGAAGAGCCACCGGCTCATGTCCGCTTTATTTTTGCCACCACTGAGATTCGCAAAATTCCACCAACGGTACTGTCACGCACACAAAGGTACGCTTTACGCCGTGTGCAGGTACGGGAACTGGCAGAGTTTCTTGAGCAGGTAGTCACCTCCGAAGAAGCCCAAGCCGAATCACAAGCCTTAAACCTTGTTGCACGCGCCGCAGAAGGCTCTGTGCGTGATGCTCTGTCCATGCTTGATCAGTTTCTTTCTGGCAGTAATGGTACATTAAGTGCGGATTATGTACGCGAACAGCTTGGTCAGGCCAGTTCTGGTGCGGTTCTTGCGCTGTTGCAGGCATTGCTGGCAAAAGACGGGCCAGAGATATTGCGGGTTCTCGATTCAGAGCGCACTCTTGGTACAGACCCTTTAAGCATCGTGCGGGATTTACTGGCTATTTGTCATCAACTTTCGCGACATAAGGTTATCGGAGAAGCCCCTGATGGTGATTATGCTGATGCTGATCAACAGGCGCATCAACAGATAGCCGCCAAAGTCCCCATGGGGCAGCTTGCGCGTTTGTGGCAGGTTTTGCTGAAAGGGGCCGATGAATTGAAAACCGCTCCTGATCCAGTTATGGCACTGGAAATGTTAATGATTCGCGCACACTATCTGGCGGATGTGCCAACCCCGCAACAGATTTTGAGTGCACAACCTACCCCTGCACCAAAGCCCGTAACGCAAGCCCCAAGTGCGCCTGTCATACCGAAAGTCGAACCGAAAACCGAACCAGAAATTGTATCAGAATCGCCTCCTGTTCTTGACGAGAGCGAAGACCGTGCACTAGAAGAAACCGAGAACCCCGCCCCAATGCCAGAGATTGTGCCGGTGGTCATTGATGATTTTGCGACATGCGTGTCGGCTTTAGAAGAAAATAGTGAAAGCTATTTGGCTTCGGTCTTGCGTCAAGAGGCACGGTTGGTAGAGTTTTCTGCTGGCAGCCTTGTTCTCTATCTGCCCAAAGAACAGCATGGACGGATGCAGGATTTAGGCCGTATCCTACAGGGTATTAGTGGTCAATCTTGGCAGATACAGCTTCTGGATAATCCGCCAGAAACAGCAGAGATAACTCTGGCAGAGCAGGAAAAGCTGAAAAGACAACAGCTTCTTGAGACAATCAGCCAAGATGGTTTAATGCAGGAAGTGGCCGATTTATTTCCAGGTTCGGAAATAACGCGATTGGCCAACAAAGAAAAAAAGGTCTGATATAGCGAACATCGTATATCTTTCGTCTTAACATGGGTCAGTTTGGTAAGCGTTGTATTATTCCCGCATCTCCTCAGCCTACCCCTGTAAAAACAGGGGTCATTGCCACTTTTTTTTCGTTATTCCCGCGAAAGCGGGGGTCTATTTTGCGCAAAATGCCTATTTTGAGTTCTAAGGATGGATGGATCCCTGATCAAGTCAGGGATGACAGAGTAGAGTATTGCTGAAATAACCTAATGTACAGCCTGTCTCATATAATTTGATTATATGAGACAGGCTATAACACTTTTATCGCTC
>JAHDDM010000081.1 GCA_020629355.1 Rhodospirillaceae bacterium | reverse complement strand
CAAATTGTGCCATTGGGTTTCAGCACCCGTTTTGCGGCCGTAAGCCACGCTTGGCTAAATTCATCGTAGCTTTTTAGGCTTTGGAAGCGGTCCCAGTCTTCCGTCACACCTTCGACTTTAGAGCCATCGGGACGTTTAAGCTTGTCTGTGCCTAGCCCCTGTTCAAGCTGAAGATTGTAAGGTGGATCAGCAAAAATGACATCCACGGACTCAGCTGGTAGGTTTTTCAATACTTCAACACATTCGCCCTGGATTATCTGGTCTAGTTTTTTCATGTGTCTCGCCCTGTTTCTATGAAGAGAATCGCTTTTGCGAATCATGGCTTAAGAACATAGAGAATCGGGGCGAATCGGTCAAGCGCGGATATTATTACCTGTTGATTTATCTGTATTTTGTGGTGTCTGTTACTTGATGCTACTAGATATGGCATCAGCCTCTCGTACAGGACGGAACGAGCGGCGATGTAATGGCGTAACGCCGTGTTCTTTGAGACCCTGTAGATGCTTTTTTGTGCCGTAGCCCGCATTGGCCTCCCAGCCGTAGAAGGGATACCGCGCATGATACTGTGTCATTAGCCGATCACGAACGGTTTTCGCGATAATCGAGGCAGAGGCCACCGAGACATAATGTTGATCACCTTGAACGGCGCAAAGATACGGAATATCGAGTTCAGGCGCGCGATTGCCGTCAATAATCGCGACAGGTGCGAGCGCTGGAGGTAATTTCGCACAAAGTTTGTGTACTGCACGCTGCATAGCGATCATGGTGGCCTGTAGGATATTGTATCGATCAATTTCTTCGACACTGGCAGAAGCGGTGGCATATAGTGCACATTGCCGTAAGGCGTGATAGCTACGCAGTCGCTGTTTTGCACTGAGGGTTTTGGAATCACGCAAAAAAATGACATCTTCTGATGGAAACTTTTCTGGTTTGTCCATCAATACAGCACAGGCCACCACAGGCCCTGCCAGACAGCCGCGCCCGACCTCATCCACGCCCATACAGTGACCTGTGCGTGTTTTCAAAGTCTTGCGGACACGTTCACGTTCTAGAGCCAAGCGACTGTTCAGTGTGCTCATTGAGAGTCTTGATCTGTTTTAGTGAATTTCCGCGCCGAACGAACAGTGGCATTACTGAGCCAACGCAACCATTGAAATTCGCGGAAATAGATCAGGCGCAAGACTTGTGGGCTGTTCAGTCGTCTTGCGGCACGGTGATTTAAGCGACGAATAGCATCAAAGTATAGTGGGCTGGTCAGTAATGAAATAGCGGTGACAGAGATCACCATCTGGCGCAGGTAATCATCAAATAATCCAACGCTGAATGCCACGGCGGTGAGCATGAACGAGAACTCGCCTAATTGCGACAAGGCCAAACTTGCAATGATGCTGGACTGCATGGTGGCACCTTGAAGCCGTAGCAATACAATATTCAGGATTGTCTTAAACAGCAGCACCAGAAGCCATAAGGCCAATACCTCAAGCCAGTTTTCCTGAAGGAACTGAAGGTCCATCAACAGGCCAACCGCGAGGAAAAATACCATCATCAACAACGATTGTAACGGGCGGGCGTTATCGTGAACCTCGTGGCGTTGGCGGGAGTTGGCAACAATAAGGCCGATAAAGAATGCGCCGAATCCTGCACTCATGCCCAATGTGCTGGCAATAGCTGCTGCTGTAAGACAAAGCATGATCGAACCTAAAGGGGCAAGATCGGTATCTATCAGCCAGATTTTATGCAAAGGCAGGTTAATCTTTGGTCTTCGGAGGAAATAGGCACAGGTGACAACAAGTACCAACAATCCAAGGCTATAACGTGTAATCTCCCAAGCAGAGATATCCTCGCCTGTACCCAGGACGTTAATGGCAATTAGGGCAGGGGCGACAGCAAGGTCTTGTGCCACCAGAACACCCATGGCTATTCGGCCGCTTTTCCGATGGATAAGCTTATAATTTTCAAGCATTTTAATCGCAACGGCTGTCGATGAAAATGCCAGGCAAAGCCCTAGAACAACAGCACTTTTCGGATCAAAACTAAACAGCTGTGCAAGGCCGAATACGGCGGTAATACTGATCAGAATTTGCGCGCCAGCCGTGATAATGGCTAAACGTAAAATATTGCGAAAAACACTTAAAGAAAGTTCCATCCCGATAAAATACAGCAGCAGGATCACGCCAAGCTCTGCAAGGAAAGTCACGGTTTCACGATCCTCAATCAGGCCGAGACCGTTCGAGCCAAGAAGTACACCGCACAGCATATAGCCAAGCATGGCTGGCTGCCGCAGTCGTACCATCACAATGCCAATGATGGTGGTTAAGGTTAAGGTTATGGCAATGGCTTCAAGATCGTGCACAACCTATACCATGGCAAAAATTCTGGCTGGACCACCGGTGCCACCACGATATTTCGGTGCACCAATAACAAGGGTTGCGCCTTTTGCGGGAACCTTGTCGAGGTTTGCCAGACATTCAATCCCAAAGCGTCCAGTGGGCAGCCAAGCGTAATGGCTAGCGAAATCAGATGATATACCGTGATCAAGCGAAAGCGTATCGACAGCAATCGACGTCGCGCCAGTTTCTTCCATCAGCATTTTTACGGCTTCAATATGGAAACCTGGGTAGTGCTGTGCCTTGCCATCAAAATTCCGAAATCCCTCTGTGTCGACTTTATTTGACCAACCTGAATCCATTGCAACACAGGCATGGGCTGGAATTTCACCATTCTTTGCAATCCACGCTTTGATATCTTCAGGCGTTACCTGTGTATCAGCATTATCGGCTGCACGAGCGGCGATATTGATCACGCAAAGTGGTGCAATCAGGTCTGTAACCGGAATCTCATCCACTGAACGGCCATCGGCAGAAAAATGCAGTGGAGCATCAATATGGGTGCCTGTATGTTCGTTAATGGAATATTTGAATAGATTGACTTTATGCTCCTTAAAATTGAATATTTGTTCCGTTGAAAAATGAGATTCGCCGAAATATGTTGGGAAATCAGGATGAAGTGTATGGGTCATGTCCTCGACACTCCCATGCCCTGCGGCCATAGCTGCTGGTGCTGCTATACTGGAAGCCACCGTTGCAGTGATGCCTGCTGCCGCAAAATTCTTGAAAAAGCTTCTTCGTGAAAGCATCTTGTCTTTTACTGCATTCATCACACACATGTCACACATGATTTCTCCTCCATTATTATTGACTACTATAGATTATATAGCTCACCCCCTGTAAAATGATTACATTTTACAGGCGGATAATCGCGGATTCAATTGTCGAAAATGCCTTGTTCGGCAGGTTCTTATAGGCAATGCCCAGATAGCAAACACAGGGAATATTATACACTTTTTGAGCCTGAGCAATAAAGCGCACAATGCCCGTAACATTGACGGAGGTTTTGAAAACACCGCCTTGAGGAATACCCACTCGCACTTCCTGTTCAGTCTCTACCTTGACGCGGATAGAGTTGTTTTGGATGTTTTCTTCTTTGGATAGAGTAGGATCATACTGCACGGGAATCGCAATCCCTATCCCGCCTAGATTGATATTGCACAGCTTGAAGCTGACCCCTTCAGGTAATTGCAAATCGGTTGTAACATCAACCATCTCGCGAAGTGGTGAACGTACCTGCCGAGTGTTCTTTTTGATGGTGTATGCGCCCTGTGTAGCCATCTTTCTCTCAATGAATAATGTGTTGTGTTTTTGCTTGATGTGCTACCATACTTTAATATTTGTCTTGAAAGATCAAGATTTATATTTATTGCATTATATTTCAATATTTTACGGAGAGGCATATGCGTTCAGAAACGGCTCTTATCCATCGTTTTCGCGACTCACGCCAACAGCATGGTGCGGTGAATCCGCCGATTGTTCATGCCTCGACGATTCGTTTCCCGACCTTAGAGGATCTTGACCGGGAACACGAGGTGCGCAGCTCTTACGGATTGCATGGCACAGCAACACATTTTGGCTTGATCGACAATCTTAGTGCAATGGAAGAGGCCTTTGACAGTCATCTTGTGCCCTCTGGTCTGGCAGCGATTACCCTTCCGCTTATGGCGTTTTTGCGTACTGGAGACCATTTGCTTGTGCCAGATAACTGCTATGGACCGACTAGACGTTTTGCGGATACTGTTTTACAGAAGCTGGATATTGCAACGACCTATTACCCTCCTGCAGCTGCTTCGGAGACCATTGCAGAATTAACGAATCCGCAAACAGCGGTGATTCTTTTGGAATCCCCAGGTTCGGATACCTTTGAAATGCAGGATGTTGCGGCAATAGCGACAATGGCTAAAGCGCGAGGCATCAAGACCATCATGGATAATACTTGGGCCGCGGGATATTATTTCAAGCCTTTACAGCATGGTATTGATGTGAGCATTCAGGCATTGACGAAGTATGTTGCGGGGCATTCTGATTGTCTGTTGGGGCTGATTGCAGCAAAAACAGAGGCGGATTGGAAGCAGATAGATAAAGTCCATAGAGCCTTCGGTACGGGTCATTGTAGTGCAGAAATAGCCTATCTTGCGGCACGAGGCTTGCGGAGTATGCCCGCAAGATTGGCCCTGCATCAGGATAATGCGTTGAAAATGGCGCATTGGCTAGAAAGTCAACCAGAGGTTCTCAAGGTGCATTTTCCTGCTTTAGAATCTCATGCGGGTCATGCTTTGTGGAAACGGGATTATACGGGTACAACCAGCCTATTTGCGTTCGAGCTGCCGAATCGAAACCGTAAAAAGCTGGCGGAGTTCCTCGATAATCTTCGCTTCTACGGCATGGGCTATAGTTGGGGCGGCTATGAGAGTTTGCTGGTGCCGAAAAGCCCGCAAACCACCAGACCGTACTCTGGTTGGGATAATGATCATCAGCTTTTACGGATCCATGTTGGGCTAGAGCATATTGATGATTTAATCGAAGATATGGATGCGGGGATCAAAAGGTATCTCGCCTAATAACTTCTCGTGGCGGCGAATTGTGCACATCGTGCCAGAGCCTCTTTCATCGGGCTGTCTGGTGCGCAATCCAATGCAGCGATTCCCAAGTCCGCATAACGCAAAGCATCTTCTTGTATTTGCGGCAAAACTCCTTGAGATTGCAGAATATCCAAAGCCTGTTCAAAGTCACCATCGGTCTTTTTATTTTGCATGACTCGTTGCCAGAAGGCGCGAATTTTATCGTCACCTTGACGATAGGAATATAGGGCAGGGGCGCTGATTTTGCCCTCGTTGAAGTCATCACCGATATTTTTGCCTAAAGTGCGTTGGTCTGAATCGTAATCCAGCGCATCATCAGCAAGCTGGAAAGCGATACCGAGATTCAGGCCATACTGTCCGCAATGTGCGGAAATTTCAGAATCTTGTCCTGCAAGCATTGCGGCGGTTTCGGTTGCGGCCTCAAAAAGAATAGAGGTCTTGCCTGAAATCATGGCGATATAGTCTTCGTGGCTCAGTGTAAGATCATGGGCGCGGTTGAGTTGCACTATTTCGCCCTCGGCTATCCTTATCGCGGTTTTTGCCAGAATCGCCAGGATTTTCGGGTCTTCAAGCTGCACCATCATGGCAAAGGCTTTGGCAAACAGATAGTCACCGACCAGAATCGTGGCTTCGTTGCCCCAAACGAGGTGGGCAGATTTTTTGCCGCGTCTCTGGTCTGAATGATCGACAACATCATCGTGAAACAGAGTTGCGGTGTGCAGAAATTCAATACTGGCGGCCTGTAGAAAGCGTTTTGGCGTGCGGGATTGAAACATCTTGCCTATGGCAAGAGCGAGATACGGTCGTACACGCTTGCCACCAGCACTGATCAGGTAGCTGGAAATTTCAGGAATCATGCTTTCCTGATTTTGGAAGGCTTCTGTAATGCAGGCGTTCAGCAGCATGACATCAGAGCCAAGCAGGCCTTCGAGATGTTGAAAGGGTGAAGTTTGTGTCATGCTGTAGAGGTTGAGTTATAATGGCTGTATGTGTATCACGTTGTGAGCAGTAGGAAAATAGCAGATATGTCAGAACAGGACAGCTTTCATCTCTTGCGCGAGCGCATTACGCTTTACCAAGGCACGGATGGCTTGCGTGCTGGAATGGATGCGGTGTTGCTTGGCGCAACGCCAATTTCAGGGGCGCGGGTGCTGGAATTGGGTTGCGGGGTTGCGCC
>JAHDDM010000080.1 GCA_020629355.1 Rhodospirillaceae bacterium | reverse complement strand
TATTTGCACCGCAAATTGCTGCTTTGAGCGAATATGATTGTCGTGTCATGGCGATTACAGATAGTGATACTGTTGCAGGTTTAGCCGCAAAGATTTTAGCCGATGCCCCGCTACAATTTGCACTGGCTGGTCTGTCCATGGGTGGGATAGTCGCCATGGAGGTCGTGGCGCAAGCAGCAGAACGTGTGCAAAAACTTTGTTTGATGGATACGAATCCTCTGGCAGAGACCCCTGAGGTACATCAACGCCGTGAGCCGCAAATTTCCAAGGTTCGTGCTGGACAGCTTCGGATGGTGATGCAGCAGGAAATGAAGCCGTTGTATCTGGCGGATTCCGAGCGTATTGATATATTGGATTTATGCTTGGATATGGCAGAAAGCTTGGGTGCGGAAGTCTTTATCCGTCAATCCCGCGCGTTACAGAGCCGCCCAGATCAATGCGCGGCCTTGCGCCATTATCGCGGAGATAGTCTTGTCCTGCATGGCCGCCATGATCGATTATGCCCCGCTCATCGCCACGAGTTGATACAGGAATGTATGCCTCATGCTGAATATGTCGTCATTGAAGGGGCAGGGCATTTACCCACTCTGGAACAGCCTGAGGCAACCACGGCTGCTTTGCGCCATTGGTTAGAAGCTTAAATTATACCCTACGTTTTTCGACTTCCTGCCAGGCATTTTGAAACCGCGTAAAGTCAAAATCAGGCTGTTTGGCAGCATCAAGAACAATGGCTTCTATTTCCTGCATCTGGTTAATCCAGTGACCCATTTCAGGTAAAATCTCTGGTGGGATAATACAGCCACCATGACGGTCAGCGTGAACAAAATCGCCTTCGTTGATGTTCAGGCCAAATACCGAAACAGAACCGCCAATTTGTGTGACATGGACAAAACGATGCGAAGGCCCTATCGCCCCAGCAATGACCTGATAGTCTTCGGGGCAGACACCCAAGTCGCGCATTACGCCGTTGGTTAATGTCCCGCTGAGGCCGAAACCACGATGAATGTTGGTGTTGACCTCGCCCCAGAAAGCCCCCACGGGATCAGGGTCACTGTCTTCGATGACACACAAGGCAGGCCGCGCGCCTTCGGACATGTAACGGTAATATTCCATGCGTATTTGCTGATTTTCTTTTGCGCTCCGTTCAGGTGGGTGCTCAGCAGCAATTTTGGCAGTGCGGGCATAGCCCATGGCAACCTGAGCATTCGCGTGCATGGCTAATGGTGTGCCACGGGTGAAGTGATTAAATCCGCGTTTGCCCTGTGCCAGTTCGATAGCATTGCAGACCGTAGGGGTATCGCTATTGGCGAGGATTTCAAATGTTTCTGAAGTAATCATCTGGCAATCCACGTCGCGCCTGCGGGGTCATTCGTATTACGAATACGATATAGTGCAGCTTCACCCGTCATGGCAGGCTGTAAACGATGAGAGGCATTCGGTGGGATCAGGCAGGTATCCCCAGGGTTCAGTACCGTCTGTCCATCATGCCATTCCAGCAGCCAATGCCCGCGCATGGGCATCAAGACCTCATGCTGAGAGGTGCTGTAGTATTCATTGGGGATACTGTTGCGACTAAGGAATTCTACCTCAAAACCAGGTCTGTCGCGCAGTATCGCGTTTTCGCCAATGACCTGAGCGGGCTGTTGATCCGACAACGCCATCAAGTCCCAATAGCGCGCAACATAATTCGGCACAACTTCTGCTGTGGCAGGTTCAGGAAAAGCCGTCAATTCAGTATCACTCAAGATAGGCATGGGCGCAATGCCTTCGGGCAAGGACTGGCCTTTCTTGCTGTCATACAGCTTGCCATTTTCGCCCAATATCAAGCCATGCGCCCTTGCGTCTTCGATCACCTGAGGCGCCCAAATAACGCCGCCGCCAGCATCATCACCGCCTAATATTGCCATGATCATACCGTAATCCGTGCCAATATTTTCAAAGCCGCGAAAAATGCCCGTGGGAATATTGATAATGTCGCCTTCTTCCAGCACTACTTCACCTGCATTGCCCCAACGTCCCCAAAAGAACCGCCAGCGTCCTTTCAGGACAAAGAAGACCTCGGCAGTACGGTGCGAATGCAAGGAGTTGCGACACCGCGCGGGCTGCCCTGCTGCGCCGATATTAAAGCCTATGGCCTCGCTGATATGGACATGTTGATCAGGACTTTCGGATACCCCGCCGCCAATAATCGTAAAATTTTCCTTTTGATCACTGCCAGGGGTATGGGCATCAATAAAGGCGGTTTTACATGGGACTAATTCGCCATAACGAACGGTGCGCTTGGTCATTTCTGCTCCAGTGATCATAGGTTTTCTCCAGTATGTAATAGAATCTGCTTCCAAATAGCCGTATCATCAAACAGGGTATATTCCCGCCGCAAGCCCCAAGGGCCAAATTCTGCGTGGGTCATCCCCATAATATACACCCGCGCGCCGCTAGGTTTACCATAACGTCCCCAACCGTCATGCGTGCCATCCAAAGACCAACGTAGGGCAGCGCGCGGCGGCATCATCGGATCATCACGACCAATAGTATGATGTATCGTGAATGTCGCATTGGGGAAACTGGCGCGTAATCCCATCCAGAAGGCATCGGCGGTATCGTGGCTGATACCCGTCTCGGCATTGGGATAGAACAGATGAGCCGCACGGTCATAGCATTCTGGAATGACGGTAAAGTCTGCTGCCATGATACGCTGGAGAATTTCCGTAAGTTTTGCTCCCCAAACATTATCGTTGCCTGTGCCTTGATACGGCCCAAGAATATCGTCTTCAGGTGCGAAAGGTCGCGAGGCTGTTTCATGGCCGCCTTCCTGTGCAATGACATGATGGGCGTATTCCTTGGGACTCCAGCCTAATTGCAGCGCAATCGCGCCTTGATCGCGGATCAGCCATTCATCGTTAATCTGGTTATCTTGGGCATGGCAATCAGCAATAATCCGATAATATAATGGTGTGCCTGTGGCTTGACCATAGATACCATTGCCCGCATGGATAGCGGTGGAATAGATGCGGTGCGAGGACAACATGCCTGTTTCTGGCGTTCCTGACCAGATAACATCTTCAGCAAAAAGTGTCCGATTGGGAAATTCGGCTAATGTCGCCATTGTTGCGGCAATGACCCCTTGGTTGCCTTGCACAATAGAGCTAGGCGAGCGGACAATAATATCATCGCTATAGTAATGGTGCAGAGTAGCAATGCCGCGGTCTTCCCAAATTTCCTTGGTGATCCCAATGATATAATCAGGAAAATCGCGGAATTTCGGATCGAATCCCGTCATGGGTTTCTGTGTTGTCATCATCAAGCTCTCATGCTGGTGGTGGAACGGCGTGGGATTAAAGGGCCTTGAATCGCAATCTGTTGCGGCGGCATATCGGGATTTTCAATCATGGCCAGAACGGTGGTGACAGTGGCCTCAACCATGCGATTGGCGGGTTGCCGCACCGAAGTTAAATCATATGCAGGCCAAGAGGCAATCGCAACATCATCATACCCCGCAACCACAACATCTTCGGGAATATCCATCCCCAATTCATAGCGTAATACGTCCATAACGGCAAAAGCCATGTGGTCATTGGCGACAAAAAGCCCATCAGGCTTTATGGTCTTATCGCAAAACAGCATACGGGTTGCCTGTTTGGCGGTCTCGTGATCAAAGCCACCTACAGCGCGGTCAAACAGCTCTAGCCCGTGATTGCGCAAGCCCTCGATAAAGCCTGCCTCGCGGTCACGTTGCGTTGATGCGCCCTCCCATCCCGCAATATAGGCAGGGCGGCGGATACCGATTGTGCTAAAATGCTCGGCGATACTGTAGCCGCCAGCGTGATTATCGCTGGTAACTGAAGAAATGCGCGTGTCATCCTGTGTCCGATTATACAGCACGATGGGAACGCCAAGCGCAAGGCAGCGTTCGGCGAGAGCCGTATTCAGCGAAACCGAAGCCGCAATAATGGCATCGACTTGATAATTTAGGAGTTCTTCGACAATATTCTCGACTTGAGATTGCGTGTTATCAACGGTGAAAATCAGCAGATGATAGCCTTGTGCCTGTAATTGTTGCGACAGCTTCTGTAGGCTTTCTGGATAGAACTGGTTGTCCAGATACGCGACAATAAAGCCGATCATGCGGCTTTTGCCTGTAATCAGCGAGCGCGCCAGACTGTTCGGACGGTAGCCTAATGCCGTTGCGGCGGCATGGACTTTTTCCGCCGTCCGTAAAGATACCGAAGCCCCTGGTGTGAATGTCCGTGAGACGGCGGATTGACTTACGCCTGCTTTGGCGGCAACATCAACAGAAGTGACTTTACAGGCAACCATGATCAGGATTGCTCCAAAGGTGTATAATCAATGGGGTTGTGAATCGGTGACAGAGAACGTACCTTGTTGAATTCTCGCAAACGCGCAAAGACATCGACACCAATTTGGGCATAGACATCCAATAAATCCACCAGCACCCAATTTTCGCGGATTTTACCGTCTTCCAGACGCCAAAAATCAAGGCTGCGCATCGTGACTTTTTGACCCGTTGGCGCAATACCCAACCAGCCGTCATTGCTGAGAGTCTGCATCATATTCGGCCAGCCCGTGACACCCGCATATTGGCCTTCGGCAAAGAAATGGCAGTGTATCTGGTCTTGATATTGCCCTCGGTCTGGCATGGCCGCAAGATACGGAATTTGGTGCCAGTGCCGAAAACCCGCAATACCGCGCCCTGTTCCAATACCCGCTGGACCATACCAGTTCATTTTAGGATGCCAGAACCTTTCCATTTCCATCTGCTCAGGCGCAAGTGTGGGATGACGTTTCATGGCCTCTAACATCGCAATGATATGGTTTCGTGTCGCCAGAGCCTCCGCTTCTGTACCCTCGATGCGCAAACCATCCTGCGTTGCAGGGGCGGGAACGCTCCATTCTCGCCCCAAAGATGGGGACAAAGGCCATGCGCCTGCTTGCAGCATCAATTCGGGAATATCCCACAGTCCTTGAAACGCCACGATACGGTTGTTCTCGATACGGTAAAATTCGTGGAAACGCATTTGGGCAATATGGCCTGTGGGCGGAATATCTAGCCAAGGGGCAGAAAATGTTCCCATATATTGCCCTGCACAACCCACCCACTCTGCACCATCCTGATCAAGACCAGAAAGCACTAAATAATCGCGGCGTTCCAAATCAGGAAAAGCCTGAAATAGAGGCGTAAAGGCAGTGTCAAAAAAGGTCTCCGCCTGATCAAAATCCCCAAAAGGATAGCATAGGCGAAATTCAGCCTTTGGCGCGGTGATATTTTTTAGGCTTGCGCGGGCAGTGTCTTTGTCTCCTGCGTATAAAGCCGCGCGCCAAGGCGCAATGAGGTCTTTGGCTGCACTCACTTCGCGGCCTCGCCATAAGGAATATTCTGTCCACCATAGCGTCTGACACGGACATTACACTGTTCGGCATGTCCAACAAAACCTTCGAGCAGACATAAGCGCGAACCATATGCACCAATAGCTGACGCAGCTTCGTCTGTGGTGATCTTTTGATAGCTGTGGGTCTTTAAAAATTTACCCACCCACAGGCCACCCGTATAACGTCCCGCTTTTTTTGTCGGTAGGGTATGGTTTGTGCCGATTACCTTATCGCCATTGGCGACATTCGTCCGCGCGCCTAAGAATAATGCGCCGTAACTGTGCATATTGGCTAAGAACCAATCATCACGGTCTGTCATCACCTGAACGTGCTCTGAAGCAATATCGTTCGCGACATGCAGCATTTCATCGTAATCATCGCACAGAATAATTTCACCATAATCCCGCCACGAGACCCGCGCGGTTTCGGCGGTGGGTAATATCGTCAAAAGTCGGTCTATTTCGGTTAGAGTCTCTTCTGCAAGACTGCGCGAATTCGTCACCAGAACAGCAGGGGAATTATAGCCATGCTCGGCCTGTCCCAACAGGTCTGTGGCGCATATTTCGCCGTCCACGGTCTCGTCTGCAATGACCATTGTTTCGGTAGGACCTGCAAACAGGTCAATGCCCACCTTGCCATATAGTTGCCGTTTGGCTTCGGCAACAAAAGCATTGCCAGGTCCCACCAACATATCGACGGCTTTAATGGTTTCCGTGCCTAAAGCCATTGCCCCTACAGCTTGAATCCCGCCTAAAACATAAATTTCGTGGGCACCCGCAAAGTGCATCGCGGCGATAACCGCGGGATTCGGTGC
>JAHDDM010000079.1:1420-6233 GCA_020629355.1 Rhodospirillaceae bacterium | reverse complement strand
GTAAGGTCAAAAACAGGATTGCCTGTTGTGTAGTCTATCCCAAAGCCGCCGCCTAAATCGAGTATCTCTGGTTCAAAGGCTATTTCGGTCAAAAATTCATTGATACGGGCAAAGGCGGCGGCAAAGGGTGTTGTCTCGGTAATTTGCGAACCGATATGTATGGCGAGTCCCACGGCCTCAAGGTGCGGATGGGCTTGCGCCTCTGCTATTGCGGTGGCGGCATCGGTGCGGGATAGGCCGAATTTATGCTCGGCTGCGCCTGTGGAGATATGGGCATGACCACCCGCGCGGGTATCAGGGTTCAGCCTAAAGGCCAGTCTGGCAATCACGCCTAAAGACGCGGCGCATTCGCCAATCATCTGCACTTCTGGCAGAGATTCAACGTTAATCTGTCCAATATTGTTGTGCAGGGCTTCGGTTAATTCTTGACGGCTTTTGCCGACACCAGAAAAGACCTGATTCTTCGGTGCAATACCCGCACGAGTGGCCTTGTGGTGTTCGCCAATGGAAACAAGGTCTGCTCCTGCACCCAATTCTGCCAATATCCGCAAGATTCCCAAACGATCATTGGCCTTGACCGCATAGTGAATATGCGCGCGTTCTGACAGGCCAGCACTATCCAAAGCTGTGATAATCGCGCGATATTGACCGCGTATCACCTCGGCATCGTATAGATAAAACGGTGTGCCATATTCTGCCACCAGTCCATTGAGACTCGTGCCCGTGCGTTCTATGGCAGCGTTAATCTGTGCGGAGTTCTGTAACGGCATTAGCTAGCCTCTGTTTTGGGATGATCCTTGGGTGGGATAGGCGCGTTCATCACGCCGCAACCCGCGAGGGACAAAGCTGCAATACAGAAGATAATAGAGAGTATTTTCATTATGGTTTCCTTTAATCATTTTTATCAAGAGCGATTAAGAACATATTAAAAATTCTTTCCGATATTGCTCTATTTGCTGCATGACAGTCTCTGGTGCAGCGCCGCCGTAGCTGATACGGCTGGCCATCGAGTTCGGTATCGACAGGACTGTAAAAATCTCTTCGGTCAACATCGGCGCAACCTGTTGCATCTCCTCAAGGCTCAGTTCTGATATATCACAGCCCTTGTGTTCTGCCATGCGCACGATTTCTCCGCTCATGTGATGGGCTTCACGGAAGGCAACGCCTGTTTCGCGTACCAGCCAGTCTGCCAAGTCTGTCGCGGTGGGAAAGCCGCCTTGAAGGTGATCCAGCATGGCTTCGGGATTCGGCTGCATATCGCGTACCATGCCTGTCATGGCGGCAAGGCATAGCTCTAGCGTGTCCACGGTGGCAAAAACAGGCTCTTTGTCTTCCTGCATATCCTTGGCATAGGTTAGCGGCAGAGCCTTCATCACGCTGAGAAGCCCCATCAGATGCCCGATAATCCGCCCGGGCTTGGCACGCACCAGTTCCGCCGCATCAGGGTTGCGCTTTTGCGGCATGATCGAAGAGCCAGTACTGAACGCATCGGAAAAGCGAATATAATTGATTTGCGCGCTGCTCCAAAGCACCATTTCCTCAGCGAGGCGCGAAAGATGCACCGAATGAATCGATGCACAGGACAGGAATTCCAGCGCGAAATCCCGTGCTGCAACTCCGTCCATGGAATTCGCCATGGGACGCGCAAAGCCTAACCGTTCGGCGGTCTTGAAACGGTCTATCGGAAAGGCTGTTCCAGCCAAAGCCGCCGAACCTAACGGGCTTTCGTTGACACGCTTGCGGCAATCCATCAAACGCTCGGCGTCACGGCGGAACATTTGCGCATAGGCCATAAGGTGATGCGCAAAGCTTACGGGTTGCGCAACCTGCATATGGGTCAAGCCTGCCATGGGCGTTTCGGTGTGGGATTCGGCAACCTCAACCAAGGCCAGACTAAGCCCACGGATATCGCCTAAAATCGCATCTATGGCACTACGCAACCAAAGACGAAAATCGGTTGCAACCTGATCATTACGGCTTCGTGCCGTATGTAATTTGCCTGCAACCTTGCCGATTTTCTCGCGCAAGCGTAATTCGACGTGGGTGTGAATGTCTTCTAAAGTGGCAGAATAGGCCAATGTTCCTGCCTGCCACTCATCCAGAACCTCATCCAGCCCCGCAATAATTGCGCTGCCTTCCTCTGGCGTGATGATGCCTTGTGCGCTCAACATCTCCGTATGCGCCTTCGAGGCCGTAATGTCCTCAAGGCCGAAGCGTTGATCAAAGTCTATCGAGGCGTTAATCTCCTCCATAATCGCCGCTGGTCCATCGGCGAAACGCCCGCCCCACTGTTTTTGTCCCTCAGTCATGCTGGATGCTCCCCTTTATCTATCTTTCGTGCATCTAGGATCAAATCGCTCATTTCCGTTCCTCAAATATCTGAATATGCTCCGGTACTCAATCTCATGCTTCGACCCTATCTACATCGAAATCTTAGGTAAATAGAGGTATCCAGTTATGAAGCAGTGTAAGATATGCTATAGTCTGCTTATCGCACGGAGGCATCATATGCGCATTACTTTTTTGATACTGCTCAGTATGTTCATCAGCAACACGGTTCTGGCAGATACCCCTGCCGTGATCATACCCAAAATCGCGCTTACAGACGCGAACGGGGCAGAGGTTCGCCTGGATACCCGCAAGGGAGTGACACATATCATCAATTTTTGGGCGACATGGTGCGCGCCCTGTATCCATGAATTGCCTACCCTCGCCAAACTCGCACGGCACTACGAAGACAATGATCAGGTTCAGCTTGTGCTGGTCAATGAAGACCTCAATTTTCAAAAGGCGCTGGAATTTCTGAAAGATTTTGACTTTCCTGATAAAACATTGCGCCTTTTCGATTCCAAAGGCAAATTCCTACAGGCTATGGGCGGCAAAGGGCTGCCTGTCACCATCATCACAGACAGCAATAATGCGGTCCTGAATCATACGGTGGGGCCACGCGACTGGAATACCACAGAAATCCATGCTTTGATAGAAGGCTCAAGACCATGAACCAATACGCAACTTTCGCTGCGGGATGCTTTTGGGGCATCGAAGAGCATTTTCGCACTCTTGCGGGTGTTGTTTCAACTCAGGTTGGGTATATTGGTGGTCATACTGAAAACCCAACCTACCGCGAGGTCTGCAATGGTGACACCGAACATGCCGAGGCCGTGCAGATAGAATTTGACCCCGAACAGGTTTCCTTTACGGCTTTGTTACAACAGTTCTGGCAGTGCCATAATCCCACCGAAAAAGACCGCCAAGGTGTTGATGTGGGACGGCAATATCGCTCGGCTATTTTTGTCCATGATGACGCGCAATATCAAACGGCAAAGGTGTCCATGCAACAGGCACAGGCCGATTTTTCACGGCCTATTGCGACAGAAATTGTACCTGCAACGATATTCTATCGCGCCGAGGAGTATCACCAGCTGTATATCGCCAAAAAACGCGGACTGATTTAGCCTTGTTCTGCTTCCTGTTTCTGTAGCGCTTTTTTGGTTTTCTTGAGGTGCTGGTGCGGTTTGTGATCCGCATGAGCAAGCTGAATTTCCTGATGATGCTGGTGTGCAAGCAAGGCATCATGGGCAAGTGCAGGTGTGGTCATCATGGCGGATACAGCGAGTACAGCAAATACAGCAAAAAAGTGGCGCATGAAAATTTCCCATCTGATCAGAGTGAAGTAAGAGATTCCCCGATAGCATCAAAAGCCGCCTTGATGCTAGCGGAATCTGTTGCTGTGCCTCCAGCCTGAGCCAAGTTCGTTCTGCCACCGCCGCCCTTGCCACCAAGAGCCTGAGAAGCCAGTCGTACCAAAGCCACAGCATCAACAGTATCTGCGAGGTCATCGCTCACTGCAACCACAACAGAGGTCTTGTCGCTTTCGGTACTGATCACGGCATAGACGCCAGAATTTCCAGCCCTGCGCCACGTATCTGCAAGCGGTTTAAGCTGCTTTGCGGCCATATCAGTGCGCTTGTCGCTAAAGAGCGTTACCGTACCATACATCTTTTGCTCGATAGTGCCGCTTGATTGTTGCGCGTTCTCAAGCTGTTTTTTCAGCTGTGTCCGTTCCGCCAGCAGAGCTTCCAGGCGTTTTTCAATATCACTGGCAGGAATTTTCAGGCTTTGCGCAATGGCCTCAAGGCGGGTATCCACGGCGCGGGTATGTACCGTCGCCGCATGAGCAACAATAGCCTCGATTCGGCGAATTCCTGCGGCAATACCGCGTTCAGATTTTAGGCGGACAAAGCCAATATCTCCAGTGCGGCGGGTATGTGTTCCACCGCACAGTTCCATGGAAAATACCGTATCATTCTGCTGGCTGCCCATGGTCACGACACGCACCTCGTCGCCGTATTTTTCGCCGAATAATGCCATTGCCCCGCCTTCTTTAGCCGCCTCTGGCGACATGACGCGGGTCGAGACCTCTGTGTTGGCACGGACTTCAGCATTGATACGGTCTTCAATACGGATTTTTTCCGTATCGCTTAAAGGCGCATCGTGACTGAAATCAAAGCGTAATCCATCGGGGCTGACCAACGAGCCTTTTTGGCTGACATGATCACCCAAGACCTCGCGTAAGGCACTATGCAGCAAGTGGGTGGCGGAATGATGCGCGCGTAAAGCATCGCGGCGTTCGGTATCAATATTCAGATGCACGGTATCCCCTGTGCGTAATGTCCCTGTTTCAAGAGTAATGTAATGGGCGAAAATCCCGTTTTGTTTTTGAGTATCCGTAACCGTGGCCGTGACAGAATCATTGCTGAGTATTCCGTGATCACCTTGTTGCCCACCTGATTCTCCGTAGAAGGGGGTCTGG
>JAHDDM010000079.1:0-1410 GCA_020629355.1 Rhodospirillaceae bacterium | reverse complement strand
CACCATAGAACGGCGTTTGATTCGTCATCACGGTGACGGTTGCAGGTGCGGTAATCTCTGTAATCGCCTGATCATCGTGCATTATGGCGACAATGAGAGCATCACAGCTATCCATGGTATAGCCAAGAAATTCGCTGGTTTCGAGGTCTTCTGGCAGGTTCTGCCACATTGTATTGCCGCCTGTAGCCCCCGTTCCAGACCAGGCCGCGCGCGCGCGCGCCTTCTGTTCATTCATGGCAGCGTTAAAGCCCACCATATCTACAGTAGCATTGCGGCCACGGAGTATATCGGCGGTCAAGTCCACGGGAAAGCCAAAAGTATCGTAGAGCTTGAAGGCTGTGCCACCATCAAGACTGTCACCTGCACCCAAGGTCTCGGCTTCGGTATCCAGCAGTTTCAGGCCGCGTTCCAGGGTCTCGATAAAACGCTGGGATTCACTTTTTAAGGTGGCGCTGATCAAGGCTTCAGCCTGTTTGAGTTCGCTAAAGTGTTCCCCCATCTCCGTAATCAACACTGGCAACAGAGTATGCATCATGGGCGCGCGTGCACCCAACAGATGAGCATGGCGTAACGCGCGGCGTAAAATCCGCCGCAAGACATAACCACGGCCTTCATTAGAGGGCATCACACCATCGGCAATCATAAAACTACAGGCACGAAGATGATCCACTATCACCTTATGACTTGCAGCCATGTCACCAAAAGGATCACTGCCGAGCTTTTCCCCCACCGCTTCAGCAAGACGCTTTAGGCTATCTGTCCCGTAATTGTCATGCAAGCCTTGCAGTACTGCACTGATACGCTCCAGCCCCATGCCAGTATCAATGGAAGGCTTCGGTAAATGATCCCGCGAGCCGTCCTCGTGCTGGGCAAACTGCATGAACACCAGATTCCATATCTCGGTAAAACGCGGACCGTCTTCGTCTGCGGTGCCTGGTGGGCTGCCAAAGACTTTATCGCCGTGATCAAAGAATATCTCGGAACAGGGACCGCACGGGCCTGTATCGCCCATTTGCCAGAAATTGTCTGAGGTCGCGATGCGCAAAATGCGCTCTTGCGGTAATCCAGCGATTTTCTGCCAAAGTTCGGCAGCCTCATCATCATCATGGTACACCGTGACCAGCAGACGTTCAGCAGGTAAGTCAAATTCTTTGGTGATCAGCCCCCATGCTAGCTCAATGGCATTTTCCTTGAAATAATCACCAAAGGAAAAATTGCCCAACATCTCGAAGAATGTATGGTGGCGCGTGGTATAACCAACATTTTCCAGATCATTATGTTTACCACCCGCGCGCAGGCATTTCTGTGCGGTTACGGCACGGGGGGGATTGGGGCGCGGAGCAGCGCCTGTGAAAATATCCTTGAACTGTACCATACCCGCACTGGTAAAAAGCAGCGAGGGATCATTAT
>JAHDDM010000078.1:3351-6241 GCA_020629355.1 Rhodospirillaceae bacterium | reverse complement strand
AATTGATTATGCAGCATTGTCCGTGGTTGCACCTAGAGTATTCATATAGGGTTATGTGGTGATATGCTTCCAAAGCTTCTCTGCGCCGATACGGGCTAATGTATGTTCTGGCTGTACAGAGCCTGCCAATTCTTTGACGGTTTCGGCGGTATAGTCGCGGCGGATATTGTTCCAGCGTTCTGGTGCGTAATCGGGGGCGGTAAAAGTCATGGCAGCATCTCCTTGGAAGAATAGAGTGAATCTCTCTGTATTTGAGACATTCGGGGGCTGTAGCTTTATGCGTTTGTCTCTGTCCTCAAGGCTTGTGCTGATGTAAATTGAGTAACAGTAAGGAGAAAATGAATAGAAGAAATGCAACAACAATAGAATCAGAAAGAATCGCATTGAAAAACAGTGAATCGGCCAGCAATCCTAATAATAAGGAGGCAAAAGTAGCAAATGAGGTAAACACAGCCCCAGCATGTCGCACGGTAAAGAAAAACATTAACGAAGCGCATAAGGCTGAAACGCTTAATCCGATCAATAGCCACGGTGATTTATGAACAGTAGTGATGACATTATCGGGTGTAACCCCTAGCAAAAGCCCCAAAACGATACAGATACACAGGGCAGTTGCAGCATCACCCGCCGCAATGTGCAGTAATCCCATATCTTTTGGCCAACAACGTTCCACGTAACAGTCCACTACTCCGTACGAGAGTGGCATGATTAAGGCGACCAGATACCAAAAGCTCCATGATTCGTGATTTTGAAAGGGATTGCCGAGCGCAAGATATACTGCCAGAATACCAAGAATGGCACCGAATACGCGTTGAATACCTACTTTTTCAAGGCGAAAAATTGCGGTGATTCCCAATGTTGCTACGGGTGCAAGCGTGCCGATAAACAGGAATATAGTGACGGGCATATGTGGCATAACGCCAAGCTCGATCATTACAGGCAGTAAGAAGCCTAAACTGCCCGATATAAGGAAGAATACACCACTACCGCGAAAATAGGGTAATTGGCGTTTTTGAAAATACAGCAAAGAGACCAAAAATGCAGTTGTTATTCCTAAATACACAATCAGTACCGCAAGCACAGCCTTGAAGCTGTGGGCATCGATCATCTTGCTCAAGCTTACATGAGCAGCTAAGGCTAGTCCTAAGAGTAATTGATAGAAAAATTTAGACACTACCTAACGCATCGCAACATCGCCAGTTTCTTCTGAGCCGAAGTAAATCCCAAAACGGCCTCTGGCATGTTCGCGGACATAACGTTCTAAAACGCCGCGTTCAAAAGAATTAAAGCGTGAAAAGTCAATATCCTGCATTGGGACGAGGCGAGCATCTTGCAGAAAAGCCTCTGGCACGGCGGCGGCGGAAACGTGGAAATACATCGAATTAATCTGCTGCCCTCCTTCCTGCTGCACGGCATACAGCCAGCCTAATTCTCCCGTGATTCCCAAGCTGTCCAGACAATGCCGCAAGTCGTTCATGGCCTCAAGCGCGGTTTCCTTTGGCGCTGAAGAGGGAATGGTGCTGCCTTGATCAAGCAACAGTAATGTGCCTTGATATTCCACCACTGCGCCTGCGCGAATCATGCCCTGAGATGACACAGCATCAAGAGCCTGTTTCTCAAGCTGTTCGTTAAAATAGCTGCCGCGAGCATAGCCAAGACCAGGGTGATCAGAGCTATGAAAGTCTTGGACTTCGCCGATCATCACCATGTGGTCTCCGGCAACAAAGCGCCGCTCAAATGTGCAGTCAAACCATGCCGAGGTGTCGTCAATCAGTGGATTGTTCAGTGCACTGGATGACCAGTTCAATTCGGCAAAGCGATCCTCGACGGGCGAGGCAAAGCGGTTTGAAATTTCCCGTTGATGCGCCGATAAGATATTGACGGCAAAGCCAGAGGCGCGTTCGAACACTGTATAAAGATTCGCATTGCAGCCAAGACAGACCAGTATCAAAGGCGGATCAAGCGACAAAGAGGTAAAAGAATTCGCGGTAAACCCCACGGGAACGTGCGACTCTGGATCACGCGAGGTCACGACAGTCACCCCTGTCATAAACGAGCCAAGGGCGCGGCGTAAAGCTTTTGGATCAATAGCCATGATTTATCTCTGGATGATTGCACGGGCTTTTTGCACTGCTGGACGTGCATTCATCATATCACGCCAGCGCAGAACATGAGGAAACTCTGCAATGTCGACACCTTGCCATTCCGAGGTTACTGTCCATGGGAAGCACATCATATCGACAATCGTATAGTTCTCGCCGCCGAAATATGTGCGTTCGGACAACCAACGATCCATCACACCATAAATACGGTTGGCTTCTTTGGTGTAGCGTTCGATACCATAGGCAATTTTTTCTGGTGCGAATTGCCGAAAATGATGTGCCTGTCCCAGCATCGGACCCTGAGAACCCGCCTGAAAGAACAGCCACTGCATCAAAGAGATTTTCGTAGCGGGGTCATCACTCCAGAACTGACCATGCTTTTCTGCCAGATGCAGCAAAATCGCACCAGATTCAAAAACAGAAACGCCGTCATCCACCAGAGCAGGAATTTTATTGTTCGGGCTGATTTTCAAAAACTCTGGCGTGAATTGCTCATCCGCCATAATGTCAATCCATGCAATATCATAGGATACGCCTAATTCCTCAAGCAAAATCAAAGGCTTCGCGCCGTTCCCTGTTGCTGCGGTATACAATGTTATCGACATAAGAACTCCCTGTGGTTTATTTTGCGTGCCAGACACCCGTCTGTAAAGTTGGGGCTATCTTATCAGCGATTCCCAAAATATGCGCGAATAAAGCCATGCGGACGGGCACGCCAGAATCAGATTGTCGAAAAATTATTATTCTTGGGTTCATCTTGTATATATCCCAAATTAGCCCCTCAACCT
>JAHDDM010000078.1:0-3341 GCA_020629355.1 Rhodospirillaceae bacterium | reverse complement strand
ATCTCTCCGCAGATACTATTAAAAGACTGCATTAGACTGGCGGTGCCAGTCTTGGGTCTTGATCGGCGTCACTAGAAAGGTCTTGCGCCCCGAGGCGAGAATCTCTGGGCAGCGGGTGCATCACGACACAATGTGCTGGACAGTGGGCATTCAGCTTGGCTTGGGTGAGGCAAAAATCACCGCCGTCTTCAAGATTCAAAATGTCTCCACCCGCCCGCTCGCCTTGAACCCGTGTTGCATACAGAACATCACAACCTGTAATGCCTGTGCAGAGATCATGGTGTACTTCGATTCGGTGTCCTGCATTTTCGGCAATATCGATATAGTGCTGTGGACAGACCAGATGCGACGGTGAGGTACAGACAAAGGTCAAGTTCTGATACAGTGATAATAATTTTATCAAGGAATGGATGGTGCGGCCGTATTTCAAGTCCCCAACCAGAGCAATCCGTGCGCCATTGATCATACGGTCTTGCTTGGCAAATTCAGACCGAATTGTATAGAGATCAAGCAGGGACTGTGTTGGATGTTCACCCGCGCCATTGCCGCCATTGATCACGGGTACGAGCGAGGCCTTGGCACTTTCATGGATGACATTTTCCTGCTCGTGGCGAATGACCATGACATCGGCATAGCCGCTGATTACGCGCGCGGTATCGGCAATGGATTCGCCCTTCATCAACGAGGAGAACTCTACCCCCGTGGTATGAGACACTGCACCACCCAGACGCATAAAAGCCGCATCGAAGCTGAGGCGCGTGCGGGTGCTGGCCTCGAAGAACAGGCTGGCGAGGACGGCACCTTCCAGAATGCGGGTATATTGCCGTCCCAAGGCCACAGGACGCAACATGTCTGCTGTAGAGTACAGTGCGTCTAGGGTCTCGAGCTCAAACTGATCCGAAGAAAGAATATGTTGGCGGTGCAGTGCGTTCATCATCATGGAAAATTACGCCGATTCTATGCTTGTATGCAAGCGCGGAATAGCATCCAGCGCGCCTTGCAGAATAAAATTCGCTGCCAGCTTATCCAGCGATTTACGGCGTTTTTTGCGGGTTAAATCGGCCTCCTCGATCATGGCGCGCTGCATGGCCACCGAGGACAGGCGTTCATCCCATAACGCGACTTTGAGCGTAGGCAGTTTTGCTTCTATATCTCGTGCCAGTTGTCGTGCAGCCTGTGCGCGTGGACTTTCGCTGCCATCCATATGCAGAGGCAGGCCGATAATCATTCCGCCGATAGTACGCTCTGAGACCAGTCTTTGCAAAAGGCGTATGTCCTCCGTGTATTTGCCACGTTCATGTTGCAGCAAAGGCAAAGCCACCCGCAGAGCATCATCGGACAGCGCAATTCCCCAACGTTGTTTGCCAGAATCCAGCCCCAAAAGACACTGCCCTGCTTGTAGATTTTTACAGACTCTGTGCAATCCAGCCATGCCTGTGATGTTTTGCTGTTCTACTGTTGCCATGCGGTCTATCCAAAATTAGGTGACAAATTGCCTAAGGTTGTTTATGAGTCTGCCAGAACCTTTAGCGTATTAGGATTATATCATGTCTTTGGATAAAGAAGCGATACAGAAACTTGGGCGTTTGGCACGGCTTGCCGTGGATGATGCCCAGGCTGAGCAGCTCTCTGGTGAGCTTTCTGGTGTTTTACGCTGGATTGAGCAGCTACAGGAGGTTGATGTAAGCGATGTTGCGCCCATGACTTCTGTGCTGGAATCACAGGCGCGATTACGCACGGATGAGATTAATGATGGTCATAACCCCGCGCGCGTCTTGGCAAATGCACCAGATGAGATGAAGGGGTATTTTGCCGTGCCTAAGGTGATTGAATAGATGGATACTCCTCTTTACCTATCTTTCGCGCATCCATTAGAGGTATTCGTATGAAAACATTTTCTTTAGCCGCCGCCCGTGACTTGCTGGACAGCAAATCCATCAGTGCGCGGGAATTGACCGAAGCCGCAATTGCGCGGTGCGAACAAAATGCGCATTTGAACGCGCTGATTACCCCAACGCCAGAACAGGCTTTGGCAGCAGCAGCAGACAGTGATGCCCGCCGTGCCAAAGGCGAGGCGGGACTGCTGGATGGACTGCCGATTGCGATTAAAGATATGTTCTGTACCGAAGGGATACGCACCACTGCTGGAAGCCGAATGTTGGAAAATTTTGTCCCGACTTACGAATCCACCGTGACGGCAAATTTATTGGCAGCAGGCTGTATATCGGTGGGCAAGGCGAATCAAGACGAATTCGCCATGGGTTCAGCCAACAATACCAGCTATTATGGCCATGCGATTAACCCGTGGCAATCCCGCACCAGACCCACAGCCGAGCTTGTCCCTGGCGGGTCTTCTGGTGGCTCAGCCGCCATGGTTGCCGCTGGTATGGCTTTAGGTGCAACGGGTACAGATACGGGTGGTTCGATCAGGCAACCCGCCAGCTTTTGCGGTATTACTGGATTAAAGCCAACATACGGACGTTGTTCGCGGTGGGGCATTGTCGCCTTTGCCAGTTCCTTGGATCAAGCCGGCCCCATGACCCAAGATGTTCGCTCTAGCGCCTTGATGTTGCGCGGTATGGCAGGATATGACGCTAAGGACTCCACTTCGGTTGATCTGCCCGTACCAGACTACGAAGCAGCACTGGAGCAATCCTTCAAAGGGATGCGGATTGGTATTGCGCCGCAATATCAACCTGAGCACCTGCCAGAGGAAATTCGCGCTCTGCATCAACAAGGCCAAGATTGGCTGAAAGCCGCAGGTGCAGAAATTGTTACTATTGATATGCCCCATACCGATTATGCCTTGCCCACCTATTATATTGTGGGATTGGCGGAATGTTCCAGCAACCTGTCGCGCTATGATGGTGTACGTTATGGTCATCGTGCCACAGATGCTGAAAATCTTGATGATATGTATATGCGCACCCGTGCCGAAGGTTTCGGCTCTGAGGTGCAAAGGCGGATTTTGCTTGGCACCTATGTTCTTTCCGCAGGATATTATGATGCCTATTATCTTCGGGCGCAAAAGGTGCGAAAGCTGATTGCACAGGATTTCGAGAACGCCTTTAAGAAATGCGATTTAATCCTCACCCCAACAACGCCAAGCGCAGCCTTTGCCCATGGCGAGAACATGGATGACCCCATCAGCATGTATTTGAATGATGTTTTCACCGTACCTACCTCGTTGGCGGGCTTGCCAGCGATGTCTGTACCAGTGGGTCTTTCAGCAGAAAGTTTACCCTTAGGTCTGCAACTTATAGGCAAGCCCTTTGACGAGGCCAGCGTTTTACGCGGCGGGCAGATATTAGAAGAGGCGGCAAAGTTCCCCTTCCTCAGTG
>JAHDDM010000077.1 GCA_020629355.1 Rhodospirillaceae bacterium | reverse complement strand
GTTTTGCATGGTGCAACTTTTGCCCGAAAGGTCTGGCGCCAGAACCCATATCCACAGCAAGAACCTGCCCACCGATGGAAACCTCAAGGCAGATGGTGTTGCCACCAAAGTCCTGATACTGCTCCTCCGTACAGGGCATCGAACCACGAACTCCCCAAAAGGTTACTGAGATTGTATCAGACATGCTCTAAAAGCTCCTTGAAGATTTAGCGCATTAAAACAGATTTTCGCTGCATTGCACAGCAATTAAAGTCTTTGAGAGAACGGTTTTAAACGTCTATAATCATTGTAAAGACAATAAATTTCAATTTTAGTGACCACTGTCACAAGGTTGTTCAGAATATCGTGCGTCCAGAAATTCTCTATCCTTATTTCACTGATCTGGCGAACCTGAAAGGTGTCGGTAAAAAGACTCGTGAGCGTCTGGTCAAGCTTTGCGGCGAAAGCATCGTGGATTTACTCTTGCATTTGCCGCGCGAATTATTGAGCAGGAGACGGAGCGATGATTTACGTCCTGGAGTCCATACGGTTCAGGTTCAAATTCAGCAGCACCGCCCTGCTCCAAGACGTGGCATGCCGCATGTTATTGATACGCTGATTCTGTGTGAAAATACGGATCACCGCAATCACCAAGGCCGTTTGGAAGTGGTCTATTTTCACGCCCGCGGTGACTATCTGCGCAAAACCTTTCCTGAAGGCGAAGTCCGTCTACTCAGTGGTAAGCTGGAATATCGCCGTGACTGTTGGGTGATGCTGCACCCTGACTATGTTGTTGCACCTGAAGAGGCCGATAGTTTACCTTTGCTAGAGCCTATTTATGGCTTAACGCAAGGTCTGACGAACCGTTTGTTTCGTCAAGCACTATCGGACGCTTTGCCGACACTGCCGAAACTGCCAGAATGGCAGCGCGGCGAAACCGTCATTGAAAATTCGTGGCCTGATTTTCTCAGCGCACTGAAACAGGCTCACGAACCTCAAAGCCACGCTGACTTGCAGACTGCTGAAGAGCGCTCGCCCGCTTTGCGACGGCTGGCCATGGATGAACTATTGGCACATCAGCTTTCCTTACGCTTCATGCGCCAGCGCTATCGCCGCCGTGCGGGCCGCGCTTATCCTGATGTGCAGCAATACCGCGCACAAGTGCAGGCCAGTCTGCCTTTTCAGTTGAGCGAAACACAAAACAGTGCCATTGCAGAAATTCGCGCCGATATACAGGATACAGAACCCATGTTGCGGCTGTTGATGGGCGAGGTCGGCAGTGGCAAGACGCTCGTTGCCTTGATGGTGATGCTGGATATTCTGGAAAGCGGCGCGAAATGCGCAATGATGGTGCCTAGCGAGACCTTAGCCAGACAGCATCAAGACACAATACGCAATATTCTGCAACAGGCAGGATTAGATATTCCATGCCTACTGTTGGTGAGCAGCCTTGGCGCGGCAGCAAAGCGCGAAATACTGGCTAGTTTGGCCAGCACCGAACCCGTAATTGTGGTCGGGACTCATGCCTTGATACAGGATAGTGTTGCTTATGAAAATCTTGGGCTTGTAATCATTGATGAACAGCACAGGTTCGGCGTTCATCAACGTATGGCATTGAGTCGCAAAGCAAAGCTAACACCAGAAATGCTTGTGATGACCGCAACCCCCATCCCGCGAACTCTGTTGATGACCCATTATGGTGATCTTGATGCCACACGCCTGCACGGACGCAACCCGCGCGCCAGCGAGATACAAACGGCAGTCATTGGTGATCACAAAATCGATGCCTTGATCCAGCGTATCAAAACTGTCCTTGCCAGAAACGAGCGTATTTTCTGGGTTTGCCCCTTACGCGAAGACAGCGAAAAGGTTGATTTAATAGCAGCACAGAGCCGTTATGATTATCTGAAAACCTTTTTTCCAGAACAATGTTTTCTGTTGCATGGCGGCATGGCAACAGAGGAAAAAGTCCAGACCATGCGGGCTTTTCAAACCGCGCCAAACGGTGCGATATTGATCGCCACCACCGTAATCGAGGTTGGAATTGATATTCACGATGCCACGGTAATTATTATCGAGGCGGCAGAACATTTTGGTCTGGCGCAATTACATCAGCTTCGCGGTCGCGTTGGACGGGCGGAACTTGCGGGAAACTGTATTCTACTACACGGTGCGCACATGTCGCAAGTTGCACAGGAACGACTGGAAATGATGCGTAACAGCACAGATGGTTTTGCACTGGCTGAGGCAGACTTGCGCTTGCGCGGTGGTGGCGAAATTCTTGGCGCGAAACAAAGCGGTGTACCCGTAATGCACTTGGCTGATCTGGCGCGGGATCAAGACCTGTTGCAACGCGCCCATGACGAGGCCGCCTATATCGTTCAGCATGATCCCAAGCTGGAAAGCCCTCGTGGTGAGGCATTGCGCGTTTTATTGTATCTGTTCCGCCGTGATGCGGCTTTGACTTTAATCAATGCGGGGTAATATTATGCCTAGAATAACTACTTGGAACGTCAATTCAGTACGGGTTCGGCTGGAACATATCGCGCGTTTCACTCAAGAATTTGCGCCAGATGTGCTTTGTCTGCAAGAAACCAAGACCCGCGATAGCGATTTTCCAAGCAAGGCTCTTGCCGAGATGGGCTACGCCCATCAATTTTTTGCTGGAATCCCAAGCTATAATGGCGTGGCGGTGTTGGCAAAAACACCACTTGTCGAATCAAATATTCCGCGACTTGATCGTGATGATGCCCGCCATCTGAGCGTATCAGTGCCCGAATATGACCTACAGCTTGATAATGTCTACGTTCCAGCAGGCGGGGACAACCCCGACCCTGAAGTGAACGATAAATTCGCCTATAAACTTGATTTTATGGCAAAACTCACCGAAAGAATGGCAAACGAGAAACCCAAACGCCGCATTATACTTGGTGATATCAATATAGCCCCAGGTGAATATGATGTCTACTCGCACCGTCAAATGTTGCGGGTGGTCTCACACACGCCAGTAGAAATTGCTGCTTTTGAAGCCCTTTTGGCTTCCAACGATTGGCATAATAGCTTACGTGCCGATATTCCCGAACCGCAACGCCTCTATAGCTGGTGGAGTTACCGCGTTCGCGACTGGCAGCCAGAAAGCCGCGGCCTGTTATTGGATCACCTGCTGCTCAGCCCTGATCTGAAACAGCACCAACATCAAGCCTTTCTGGCACAAGAAACACGCGGTTGGCAGCCAAAACCTTCCGATCATGCCCCTCTGGTTATCGACCTGACCCTATAAGACTGCTATAACAGCAAAAACAATCCCTGAGGACACCGTAATGATCCCGCGTTATTCCAGACCAGAAATGCAACATATCTGGTCTGATGAAAGCCGATTTTCCATCTGGTTCGATATTGAAGCCAGCGCATCCGAAGCCTTGGCCGAATTGGGCATTATCCCCGCTTCAGCGGCTGAGAATATTCGTCAGCGCGGCGCATTCAATACCGAACGTATTCTGGAGATTGAGCAGACGACAAAACACGATGTTATTGCTTTTTTAACCAACCTTGCAGAATCCATCGGTGAGGACTCGCGCTTTGTCCATCTTGGAATGACCTCATCGGATGTTCTCGATACTGGTCTGGCAATCCAGCTTAGCCGCGCAACAGATATACTGCTTCAAGGCATGGATCGGGTACTTGCGGCTTTGAAAACACGCGCCTTCGAGCATAAGGATACTCTGTGCATTGGGCGTTCTCACGGAATTCATGCCGAACCCACCAGCATGGGACTCAAACTGGCAGGGCATTATGCTGAATTTGCCCGTAATCGCGCACGCCTGGTACAGGCCAAAGCCGAAATAGCCACCTGTGCGCTTTCTGGTGCGGTGGGAAATTTTGCCCATATCCCACCTGAAGCAGAGGCCATGGTGGCACAAAAACTAGGGTTACAACCCGAAACCGTCTCGACACAAGTCATCCCGCGTGATCGCCATGCCAGCTACTTTGCGACATTGGGTCTGATTGCCGCGGCTATTGAACGCTTTGCCGTCGAGGTGCGCCATCTGCAACGCACCGAAGTCGGCGAAGCCGAAGAATCCTTCGGCAAAGGCCAAAAAGGCTCTTCTGCCATGCCGCATAAACGCAATCCCGTCTTAAGCGAGAATCTCACGGGTCTTAGCCGCCTGATCCGTAGCCACGTCGCCCCCGCACTAGAGAATATTACGCTTTGGCATGAACGGGATATATCCCACTCCTCGGTTGAACGCATTATCGCGCCAGATGCCACCATCGCACTGGATTTCGCTCTCAGTCGTCTTGCGAGTATGATCGAAAATCTCGTGATTTTCCCCGAACGCTGCCAAGAAAACCTTGCGGCCTCGAAAGGCTTATTTGCCTCGCAACAGATACTGCTACACCTGATTAGCCTTGGAATCCCGCGCGAAGAAGCCTACCCTCTGGTGCAAAAACCCGCCATGCGCGCCTGGCAAAACACATTGAAATTCCAAGACTGTCTGGCTGAAGACCCTGATATTCAAAAACACCTTGATGTTAAAACACTGGACAAGTTCTTTGAACTCAAGCACTATATCCGACATGTTGATCAAATTTTTGGTAAGATTTTTGCTTAGTATGCCGTGTTCCTTTAAGATAAAAATGATCCCTTTGATGAAGCCCTCCTCCACCCTATTGAGCATCGGCATTGCCGCGATACTCGGCTTCTCTGCACCGAACAATAGCTTCGCACAGGGCAGCCTATCTGGCTCTGAAGCCAGCAAAGCCGATAATCTTCTCAGAAGTGACACTCTCGCCCCGTATCTCGAAAGCGAATACTACAAAGACCTCGTTGAAAATGAGGATATGTACGGTCGCCTGCCCGATGAAATGCGCCGTATCTTTGCACGGATTCGCCTCGTTGCTCTCACCATTGACGATACCGACGCCTCGGATCAGGTTCTGAACGCCCTAACCCGCGCCTATCTTATTTACGGCATGGAAGCCGCTGCCATCAACGAGGCCATTAAGGTTATCCTGCCGAAATGGAAGGCCAGAACACTCATTGATGTTTCAGACTATTACGACTTGACCGAAGACTTCGAAAAACGTGATCAACTGCTTGATCAAGCTCTGCATATGCTCGAAATTGCTGAGCAGGATGAAGAAGTTACGCGACAGTATTTCTTTGATATTGCCTCAAGATACGCTCTGAATGGAAAAGGCACGAAAAGCATCGAAGTTATTAACCATACCTTTCAGAATCCCATCAATCGAATCATGGGGTACCTGCAAATTGCCGAACGAATCACGCTGAACGAGCCTAGCAATGCCTTGACGGCAAAAGACGACAGCACCCTGCTTGATCAAATTACACGCTGCAAACCCGCCGAACTATTCGCCTTGCCGAACGAAGAAGCCAAGATGGTTTTCTCGCTACAGGCGGATCAACAGTTCAGCAAGACCAACGAAAAATCCCAAGCCTATATTCAAGAATCCTACAAGGCATTCTCTGCTCTTGCTGCCGATACCGAACAGACTTTACGAATCGGAGACCTCAAAATCCTGTTGAATTTGAATGCCAAGCTTTTTAAATCCGGCATGATCGAAGAAGCACACAGTGTGCTCAACACGATTGTGGCCCAATTTCTTGCAGCCGACAGTGCCTACACTGACAGCGCCTTTCTGGAAGCAGCAGAGAACAGTCCAAACGAAGATAACTTTGCCAACAAAACAGAACTGCGTAATGCACTGATCAAGTCCTATATCCGTATGGGGAGAATTCGTAGTGCCATGGATCTCACTACTGAAATCAATGATTCTACCCGCCTCAGCATGGCTTATATCAGTGCAGGTATCGCCCATAACGAAACGGACAATCCGAACGCTGCAACGGCTCTGTTCAATTACGCTCAGGATGTTGCCTTCTTGATCGAGAATGATAATGAGCGCGACAGGGTGCTGCTTGAGGTTGTGCGCGGTCAAGCTTTAGCAAGACTGTACGGTTCGGCCTTTCACAATATCAGCCAGATTCGTCTGGACGAATACCGCGCTGAGGCTTTTTTCGCCATGGCACAAGAGATGATTCGCAATAATGACTTATCCTTTGCTGTCAGGATTGCACAATATATCCAGCCGCATGATCTTCGGATTCAAATACTATCCAACCTTGCCTATATTCGCTCGCTGCATTCTGTCGACTATTATACGGCCTCGCGCAAAATGCCACCAACGCAGGAGCTTTTTGAAGAGATTTACGTCTTGATGAAGACCAATCTTGTTGGCGGT
>JAHDDM010000076.1:4083-6331 GCA_020629355.1 Rhodospirillaceae bacterium | reverse complement strand
GATACCGTCTACGGACTTGGTGCATGCTGCAATGACCGCGAGGCCATTGATGCGCTGTATCGTCTAAAAGAACGTCCAGCGTCTCAGCCGGTGCAGGTTCTGGTCGCCGACCGTGCCATGGCTGAAGCTTTAGTGCATATTGCACCGAACCAGCCGATAGATGCTGAGACCCGTATCTATTCTGCACGAGATAACACGACTATAGACCCGCGTTTAATCGCCAATGGTGGCATTGGCGTTCGATTGCCCAACCATCCCGCCTTGCAGGACTATATCCGAAATCTTGCGGTGCCGATTGCTGCAAGCAGTGCAAACCTTCGCGGTGAACCTGCCTTGTGCAGTGCCAAGGCCGTTCAGGCCGTCTTTCCTGATATTCCGATTGTTGTCGCTGGAGACTGTCCAAACGGCACAGGTTCGCAATTATGGGATATGCGCACACAACCACCAAGGCGACTACGTTAATATCGAAGTATCCTGACCCTAGTTGACAAAAAACCCAATATACATAAAGATGATCACAATTGCGGTGGTCACGATCATCGCGTAGCGTGCCCGCTTGATATAGGGCGTGGCATCTTCCACCTCATCGGGGTCTTGTTCCAGATAGTGCGCTGCAAGACGATGCTCAGCGATTTTTTTCGGGTTTGAAGGCTTTTTGCGGCGGCGTTTCACCAGCACCAGAGCCAGCGCAACCATAAAAACCACAATAATTTTGATCCAAGTACTATCAGCCATGGGATTTTTCTGTAGAATTGAGTAAACTATAACTTTATCGCTCACGCCTGCCGGCCTTACGGCCTAGGCTCCGCGGGGGCGTTGCATACGCAACGGTCGCGCAGTCGCGCTCCTTATAGCCTGTACTATATAATCAAGTACAAGCTATAGCTAAATTATAACAGAGTTGTCACCTAATGACCACGATTGGTAACAGAGAAGAACTTTCCGTCAGCGAGCTATCGCGCGCGATTAAAACCCGTCTGGAGCAGCAGTTTGGTCGCGTGCAGGTACGCGGTGAAATCAATAGCCTGGCCAGACCAAATAGCGGGCATTTGTATTTCAGTCTGGTTGATCCCATGGACAATACCCGCATTCAGGCGGCCTGTTGGCGCGGTTCTGCCAACAAATTGACCATGCGTCCTGAGGATGGTCAAGAGGTCATCGTCACTGCTCGTTTAACTGCCTATGGTGCGCGGTCACAGTATCAGCTTATTGTCGAAAATATCGAGCTTGCAGGGGTCGGGGCATTGTTGAAGATGCTCGAGGAGCGCCGCCAGAAGCTTGCTAAAGAGGGACTTTTTGATCCAGAGCGCAAACGTCCATTACCGAAATTGCCGAAGCGTATTGGGGTGATTACCTCGGAAAAAGGCGCGGTCTGGCGCGATATTCTACACCGTATCGAGGATCGTTTTCCTCTGCCTGTGGTGCTTTGTCCCGTGCTGGTACAGGGGAAATCCGCCGCTGCTGAGATTATCGCGGCATTGGCAGCCATGCACGCCTTGCCCATGGAAAAACGCCCTGACGTTTTGATTATTGCCCGTGGTGGCGGTTCCATGGAAGACCTTTTGCCTTTCCATGACGAGGCGTTAATCCGCGCGGTTGCGGCCTCGGAAATTCCCGTGGTCTCTGCCATTGGACACGAAACCGATACCACCTTGATGGATTATGTTGCCGATATGCGCGCGCCCACCCCCACGGCAGCGGCGGAATTGATTGTACCCGTCCGCCGTGACCTGCTACATATCGTGGCGCGGTTGGGGCAGGGCTTGAATCAACGTATGGACAACAGAATCGAGAATCTGAAACTCCGAACCGCGCGGCTACAGCAGGTCTTTGCTGATCCGCAAAAATTGCTTGAGACCCCGCAACAGCAACTGGACATGACCATCATGCGACTAGAGCGCGGAATCAGGCAAGGTCTCGATTCTCGCCAAAATACCCTTGATCATCTTGGCAAAAGACTGGTTTCGCCTCGGCAGGTTTTGTTGCGGCAATATAACCAGCTTGAGAATGCCTCGTCTCGGATGGTGCGCGGCATGATAAATTTGAAACAAGCCCACCAGATACAGATGCAACATCTGATGAAGCGTTTGCAACCGCCGCGTTTGCACCAAACACAGCAAAACCTGCATAATCGCAGAACACGCCTCGAACAGGCCATGGCGCAAAAATTCCGCCTCAAGCAGGAGAAGGTTTTGGGGCTTGGGCGTTTGCTTGAAAACACCTCCTTGACCCGTACCCTAGAGCGCGG
>JAHDDM010000076.1:0-3983 GCA_020629355.1 Rhodospirillaceae bacterium | reverse complement strand
ACCAACGCCCCGCCCCAGCTGAACCCCCCGCCCAAAGCCGTGAAAGCTAAGAGCTGCCCTGCTTGAATGCGGTTATCTTGTACCGCAATATCCAATGCCGTGGGGATGGTGGCGGCGGAAATATTGGCATGATGCGCCACCGTTGCCACAAGGCGGTCTTCATCAAGACCTAATTTCTGTCCCACCTGTTGCATAATGCGAATATTGGCTTGATGCGGAATCAGCCAATCCAGCTCATCCAGCTCATGTCCGTTGCGTTCCACCAAGGTCTGGATAATATCTGCCATATGCCCAATGGCCTGTTTATAAACTTCTCGGCCAGCCATTTTCACCACGCCAGGATGACCATCATGCGCACCACCATTAACAAAAAGGTCATGGTAATATGCGCCGTCACTGCAAATTTCGGTATCGATGATACGCCTTGGATCGTCTGCATTGGTGGCCTCAAGCACTACTGCACCCGCACCGTCACCAAAAAGTACACAAGTCGTGCGGTCTTGCCAGTCGAGAATACGGCTATAGACTTCTGCGCCGATGACCAAGGCTTTTTGTGCCGTGCCTAAGCGAATCGCCATGTCGGCCTGATGCAAGGCAAAGCTAAAGCCCGCACAAACGGCTTGAATATCAAAGGCTGCACAGCGCGCACCTAAAGCGTGGGCAATTTTGGTGGCTGTAGCAGGAAAGGTATGATCCGGTGTCGTGGTGGCAAGAATAATCAAGTCAAGGTCGGCGGCTGGTAAGTTTGCGGCCTCAAGGGCTTTGTTTGCAGCAACTACAGCAAGATCAGATGCGCGCTCATCTTCAGCAGCGATATGCCTTTGGCGAATTCCCGTGCGCTTGAAAATCCATTCGTCAGAGGTCTCAATGGTTTGAGAAAGCTCTTGATTGCTCAGGATGCGTTCTGGCAAATAATGGCCTGTGCCGCTTAAACGGCTGGCGAAAGGTGTCGTAATACGTGGTGATTTTGGCATTATCTATCTCGAAGAAAAAGCTCAAACACTCATAGCGCGAGGGCGCGTCTTTTGCCAACGACAAAATGCGTCAAGATGTGGGTGGCGCGTGATACAGGTCTTTAGGGATTTCTTTCATGCGCTGAAGATGTGTCGCGATATTTTCCTCGAGATGATTATTGCCCATTTCCAGCGCAATTTTAATCGCATTGCTGAAGCCCTCGGCGGTGGTGTTGCCGTGGGCTTTGACCACGGTTTTCTTTAAACCCAACAAAGCCGCGCCTTCAAGTTTAATCGGGTCAAAGCGCGCGAAAGATTTTCGAATCGCGCCCTGTGCCAAAACACCGCCAAGCTTGCTACTTGTCGTGCTGTGAAAGGCTTCTTTTAGACTATTGCGCAGAAGGCCAAAGACTCCCTCGGCGACTTTTAAGGCGACATTGCCGCTAAAGCCGTCACAGACAATCACATCGGCGCGACCACTGACCAAATCAGAACCTTCGATGAAACCATGATAGTTCAGATGGCTTTTCTGCAACAGACTATCGGCGTGGCGGATATTGGCAGGGCCTTTGATTTCCTCAGTGCCGATATTCAGCAGACCCACCAAAGGCTCTTTGGTCTGAATCACGGTTTCCGCAAAAGCCGTACCCATCATGCCATATTGTACCAGATGTTCGGCGGTACATTGCAAATTTGCGCCTAAATCCAGAATACAGGTTGTGCCTTGAGCAGTAGGAATGGCACGGCCTAACGCGGGACGCTCGATGCCCTCAAGACAGCGAAGGTTAAACATCGCCAGAGCCATTAAAGCACCCGTATTGCCCGCTGAGACCACACCCACGCAATCGCCGCTATTGACGACTTGGATGGCTCTGTTCATGCTGCTTTGCTGGCCTTTGCGAATCGTTGTCGAAGGCTTGTCATTGCCTGAAATAATCTCGGTGCAATGTTCGATACTGATTTTCGTGCGGATATTGGCAGGGACTTCCGCCAGCAGAGGCTCTATCTGTTCGGTGTCGCCAAACAGAATCACATGCAGCAGCGGAATTTGTGTGCAGGCCAGAATCGCCCCCTGCACAGGTGCAGTCGGGGCATTGTCTCCGCCCATGGCGTCAACAGAAACAGTGATTTCCAAGGAAGAGACGCTCATCGGATGTGCGCCATAATACGACTAAGCCTACTCAGACGCTTCTTCTGGCGTCATGCGGATGACCTCGCGCTCGCCATAAGTGCCACAAGAGCGGCAGATATGATGGCTTTGGGTCAATTCACCGCAATTACTGCATTCTTTATATTGTGATTTTTTTAACGCATCGTGCGCGCGGCGGTTATTGCGACGCGACGGTGAAACTTTACTTTTCTGAACAGCCATGATCCTGTGTCCTTACAATAATAATGCTATGTACTGGAACAGCACATACTACAAAGCGTCTTTTATACAGAATTACAATAAACTGCAAGCTTTCAGGTTATTTTTACTTGTATTGACCTTAGTTTTTTGTTTAGCATCAATATTGCGACTGGTAGGCTTTTATTATTGTCACGCGGTAACTTTCATCGATCACTAAAGGAGTTAAAACAATGACAGAATTTTCCCTGAACAGACGTTCCGTAATGAAGGCTGGCGCGATTGGTGGCTTAGGCTTGGCAATGCCAACCCTGATCAGCAAGTCTGCCCATGCCTATACCAACGAGCCCAAAGGCGCGACGGTAACATTAGGCTTTAATGTCCCGCAAACGGGTCCTTATGCTGATGAGGGGGCAGACGAATTGCGCGCCTATATGCTGGCGGTCAAGCACCTGAATGGCGAGGGTGATGGTGGCATGATGAACACCTTTTCCTCGAAAGAACTGAAAGGCAATGGTATTTTAGGGAAGAAAGTCGTGTATGTGACGGGTGACACCCAAACCAAGGCTGATGCGGCACGGGCTTCTGCCAAAGGCATGATTGAGAAAGATGGTGTGGTGATGGTCACTGGCGGTTCTTCCTCCAGTACTGCGATTGCAGTGCAGAGTCTATGCCAAGAAGCTGGTGTGATTTTCATGGCAGGTCTTACCCACTCTAACGACACCACGGGAAAAGACAAAAAAGCCAACGGCTTCCGACATTTCTTTAATGGTTATATGTCAGGCGCGGCCTTAGCACCTGTGCTGGCGAAAATGTACGGAACGGATCGCGTTGCCTATCATTTGACCGCCGATTACACTTGGGGCTGGACGCAAGAGGAATCTATTGCTGCTGCCACCGAAAATCTTGGCTGGCAAACCATCAACAAGGTGCGCACTCCTCTGGCAGCGACGGACTTTTCTTCCTATATAGCACCGGTGCTTGGCTCTGGTGCGGATGTGCTGATCCTGAATCATTACGGCGGCAATATGGTCAACTCGTTGACCAATGCCGTGCAGTTTGGTCTGCGCGAAAAGATGGTCAACGGCAAAAACTTCGAGATTGTTGTGCCACTCTATTCACGTCTGATGGCGCGTGGTGCGGGCGAGAACGTCAAGGGTATCTTCGGTTCGACCAACTGGCACTGGTCTTTGAGCGATGCTGGCTCAAAAGCTTTCGTGAAGTCTTTTGGTACGGAATACGGTTTCCCACCATCACAGGCTGCCCATACGGTCTATTGCCAGACCTTGCTGTATGCCGATGCCTGTGAACGTGCTGGTACGTTTAACCCGTGTGGTGTTGTTGAGGCTCTGGAAGGATTCAAGTTTGACGGGCTAGGCAATGGCGCGACAGAATACCGCGCGGCGGATCACCAGTGCTTCAAGGATGTTCTGGTGGTGAAGGGGAAAGAAAACCCAACCTCAGAGTTCGATCTACTGGAGATTGTCGAGATTACGCCACGGGCACAGGTCGAGTACGCACCCGATAATCCGATGTTTGCGGGTGGTAATCTGGGTACCTGTAACGCTGGCGTATAAAAAACCTACCATAAAGCTCTCTTGTTGCGGTATCATACCGTAACAAGAGGGTATTACGCTGTCCCATGGATGCACTATTTCTGCAAATTCTCAATGGCCTGGATA
>JAHDDM010000075.1 GCA_020629355.1 Rhodospirillaceae bacterium | reverse complement strand
TTTAAGCCTGGCCTATTTTGCCTATCGTAAAGACCTGCCATTGACTTTACGTTCAGCATTCTATCCCATTCTTGGTGATCGTATTTACGGGAATTGGGGTCACACCATTGACCTGATTGGGGTATTTGGTACGATTTTTGGCCTGGCGACTTCTCTGGGTCTGGGTATTACGCCGATTGCTGCTGGAATGGAAAATCTCGGCTGGATGGAGAACACCACCACCAACCAGTTGATTCTGGTGGCTATCATCACGATTCTGGGTACAGCCTCAGCCGCTTCTGGTGTTGGCAAGGGTGTGCGGATTCTCTCGGAACTGAATGTACAGGCCAGTCTGTTTCTACTGGTGCTATTTTTGGTGCTGGGTCCAACGGCCTTTGCTCTTGGGGTTATGATCACCAGTGCGGGAGAATATCTGTGGAATTTCATCCCGATGGGTTTCTGGATTGATGGTGAACCCGAACGCCAGTGGCAAAGCTGGTGGACGATTTTCTACTGGGGCTGGTGGATTGCCTGGTGTCCTTTTGTTGGCATGTTCATTGCGCGGGTCTCAAAAGGTCGTACCATTCGGCAGTTCTGCCTCTGTGTCCTGTTGGTACCGGTTTCTGTTGTCATTCTCTGGATGGGGGTCTTTGGCGGTATCTCTGCCGGAGTTGACCTGTTTAACGGCGCGGGTGTCATGGAGGCAGTGCAAGCTGATTATGCTTCTGGCGTATTCCAAGTCGTGGCTGGTTTCGATTATAGCTGGCTGGTCATGCCGATCACCGTCTTTATCACTATCCTGCTTGTGTCGTGGTTTGTCACCTCCTCGGACTCTGGCCCGCCAGTGAAATTCCGTATCTTCTGGGGGGTGACCTCAGGTGTCGTTGCTGGCGTCTTGATGCTTGCAGGTGGTTTGGGGGCATTGCAGACGGCCTCGATTGTGGCCGGTCTGCCGATTGCTGTCCTGTTGCTGTTGATGGCCTATGGCATGGTCAAGACTCTGCACGAGGACTATCCGACTCCGAAACTGATAGACCGTCGAGAGAGACAGTATCTGAACAGGTAATGTTTTTCACAACCTGAACAGGCTGTATATCAGCTGGATACTTCGATTTAGGAGTGATCAATCGCAAATGATACTCCACAGCCGCAACTGCTTTTGGCGTGCGGATTCTCGAGTCGGAATCCGCTCTCCATTGGGCTTGAGAAGTATTCCAATCGTGCACCGTTCAGCATCTGTTGACTTAACGGATCAACAAGAAACATCGCACCCTCTTGCGTCCAGCAGTGATCATCGGGCTTGACCTCTTCGGTCAATTCAAATTTATATTGAAAGCCCGAACAGCCGCCGCCGCGAATTTGAACCCGAAGCTTCAGGTTTTCGTTCTGCGCCTGCTTTCTCAGAACAAGCAAACGCTTTGATGCACTGGGATCAATGTCCAACACAACCTCGGATTGTGTTATCGGCGTTTCTGGCATGATCGGTGCATCCTTGGCAGCGATTGCGGGAATATTCAATTTCATCATGCTATCGAGTCTCTCATCGGTTGCGTCTTAGTCCGTACAGTTATATCAGAAGGAAGAAAGCTTTTCACTATAAGAGACGTCGATGATTGATGTATACCAAAAACTGGATCAGGATTTAGCCGCATTATTGCAGGAGACCTTTGCAAGTGTTGTTGAAAGCAATGTTGCGCGTTTTTTTTTCTCGAGCCCAAAAGACCCTGAGCATGGTGATTTAGCCTGCAATGCCGCGATGATGCTGGCAAAAGCAGAGAAAACCTCGCCCATGATATTGGCGGAGAAAATCGCCACATCTTTACGGCAATGGGCGGCCTTTTCCAGTGTCGAGATTGCGAAACCTGGCTTCATCAATGTCCGCCTCAACACAGAGTTTCTTTGTACTGAACTGCAACGCATTCTGGCGCATCCTAAGGACTTCAGCCACAGTCACCTTGGGGCAGGCAAGACCGTTAATGTCGAATATGTCTCGGTCAATCCCACAGGCCCCCTGCATGTTGGTCATGCCCGTGGTGCGGTTTTTGGCGATGCCCTATCGGCTTTACTGCAGCGAATCGGTTATGATGTTACGCGCGAATATTATATCAATGATGCTGGTGTTCAGGTGGATGTCCTCGCACGTTCGAGCTATCGGCGTTACCTTGAGGCTCTTGGCGATAGCAGCCAGACCTTTGAAGCGCCGCTGTATCCAGGGGAATATCTGAAACCTTTGGGGCAGACCTTGGCAGAAAAATACGGCACGCTGTATCAAGGCGCACCCGAATCCGAATGGCTAGAGCTGTTCCGTCGTGAGGCCACCACCGCCATGATGCAGATGATCCGCGCTGATCTTGCGGCTTTGGGCGTGGTGCAGGATGTGTTTTCCTCGGAACAGGAATTGGTGGCCTCTGGTGCGGTCGAGCAAACTCTTGACGAGATGCACAAACGCGCGCTGGTCTATCGCGGGGTTCTTGAGCCACCTAAAGGCAAAAAGCCTGACGATTGGGAAGCGCGCGAACAGCTTTTGTTCCGCGCTAGCGAATTTGGTGATGATATTGATCGGCCTTTGATCAAGTCTGATGGTAGCTGGAGCTATTTTACGCCCGATATCACCTATCACCGCGACAAATTGCAGCGTGGCTATGATTGGCTGATCAACATTTTCGGGGCGGATCATATCGGTTATGTCAAAAGACTCAAGGCCGCTGTTGCTGCTTTTTCTGATGTTCCCTTGGATATATTGTGCTGCCAGATTGTGCGGTTCATGGAAAACGGCGCTCCTATTCGGATGTCGAAGCGGCAAGGCACATTCATTGCCTTGGCGGAATTGATCGATGCTGTCGGTAAAGACGTGGTGCGGCTGCATTTGCTTGGGCGCAAGAACGATGCCCATATGGACTTTGACCTGGAACTCATGCGCCAGCAATCATTAGACAATCCCGTATTCTATATCCAATATGCCCATGCCCGCTGCCATTCTGCGATTCGCCACGCCGAAGCGGAATTCCCACAATTACCCAGCCTTGACCTTGAAGCTCTGGTTCAGAAATTATCCTCTGCTGCTGATCATGCCTTGCTGTGCAAACTGGCGGAATACCCCGATATGCTCAGACGCGCGGGTCATGCCCTAGAGGTGCATCGTGTCGCCATTTATCTCCGCGAGCTTTCTAAGGCACTGCATGGTTTCTGGAATTATGGTAAGGATAAAGCAGAACTTCGCGTAGTGGTGCGTGATGATCCAATACAGACAGCAGCGCGCTGCCAGCTTTTCGCGGCAGTGAAACTCGTACTGGCGGATGGTCTGGCATTATTAGGCGTTACAGCAGTTGATGAATTGCGTTGATGAAAAGAGCAGTATTACATGAACACAGACGGAACCCAGAAAGACATTATTGCAGAAATGCAACGCCTCGCGAGCGATAAGCGCGACAAGCGTTTCATTCATGGTATTGCAATACTGTTTCCCGTGCTTGTTGTTTGCATATTAGGTGGAGTCTATTGGGCTGTTGAACTTCGCCAGCCACCAGAACTGATCATCATTGCAGCACCAGAGAATGTGAAGATTGTTCCCGAACAGGCTGAACCGCAAGAAGCGTTGCGTATTTTAAGCCTGAATGATCCTGAAGCTTCTACCGAAGCTGCCATGCAGGATGCGGACATACAGATTGTCGCGCCAGAGTCCGAACTTGTGCCAGAGCTGCTATCGGTGCCTGAGAACGACAATGCCTTGCCGGAAAACATGGATGATCAAGCACGTCTGGAGCGGTTGCAGCAAAAAATACTTGCGGGTCTCACAGAGCAAGAGGTCACGCCAGAAGAAACACCAGATACAGAGGCACTGAAGGCAGAAATTGTTGAAGGTTTGAAACCGTAATGCAGATACCCCATCCCGTTATTATTGGTTGTTCGGGTACGGCCTTACTGCCAGAAGAGGCCGCGTTATTCCAACAATATCCGCCCATGGGCTGTATTCTGTTTGCGCGAAATATTCTGGATGCAGCACAGGTCAAGCAGCTTATTGCAGGCATTAAAACCGCAAGCGGCTGGAATATCCCGATATGGATTGATCAAGAAGGCGGCAGAGTCCAGCGTTTCCGTAGTCCTCATTGGACGAATTTTCCAGCAATGGCGCGTTTTGGTGCGCTCATGGCTGATGATGCTGAAAAAGGTTCGCGCCTGTTGGATACCGCAACACGTCTGCTTGCAGGAGAACTTAGGGACTTAGGCGTGGATGTGGATTGTCATCCAGTACTTGATTTACGCTTTCCCGAAACCCATGATGTGATCGGAGACCGCGCCTTCAGTGCCAATACCGAAAAAGTCACCCAATGCGGTAAAATCGTCATCAAGGCACTAGAGGACTCGGGTATTGTGCCGATGATGAAACATTTTCCTGGTCATGGTCGCGCACGCACGGATAGCCACCTTGAACTGCCGATAGTTTCTGCTGATAAGGCAGCTATTCTCAACCAGGACGTCGCGCCATTTCTGGCCTTGCGTGCAACCCCGATGATGATGACCGCGCATATTGTCTATGATGCGTGGGATAATCTGCCCGCGACATTATCCTCAACTATTCTGCATGACTTTTGGCGCAGCGAGGCAGGCTATGATGGGCTGATTGTGAGTGACGATCTGGCAATGAAAGCACTTAATGATTATGGCACTCCTGCTGAACTGTTGCAGCAAACCTTAACGGCAGGCGCGGACTTGGCACTATATTGTAGCGGAGAATATTCCCAAAATACCGCTATCCTGTCGGCAAGTCCCCCCATCACCGAAGCAGCCTGGCAACGCTGGCAGGTCTGTGAAGCTATTCGCACACGCCCATACACACCGCCCGCTCAGGCTCTGTGTGCGGAATATAGTGCGTGGGCGGCATGATGCGTACAGAGGAAGCGATTTTTGCTCCTAGCCTGGAAGGTTTTGAAGGGCCATTGGATTTGCTCTTGAGCTTGGTACGAGAATCAAAATTTGATCTGCATTCCCTATCGGTTTCGGCCTTGGCAGAACAATATATTCGTTTTCTACAGCATATTCCGCCGGAACAATTACAGCGAGCGGCAGAATATCTGCTCATGGCATCATGGCTGGCCATGCTGAAATCAAGGCTGTTATTGCCGCCAGAACAACAGGACGAGGCAGAAGAAGACCCAACTCTCATGGCAGAACGTCTGGCATTGCAAATGCGTACATTATCAGCAATGCAGCAGGTTGCAGCAAAGCTTCGGGCGTCTCGGCAGTTAGGTACGGATTTTTTTGCCCCTGCTGGCAACAGAAGTCTTGAGCGTTTGGAGCATGTCCATTACACGGCAGATATTGTTGGACTGATCCGCAGCCTACGTCTGCTCGAGGAACGTCAAGCACACCACAAAGCACGCTTGAAGGTGGCACAACTCCCTGTTTTATCCATTGATGATGCGCGTACTTTTCTGGCACAGTTACGCACAGAAATTCAACAGTGGCGACCACTGAAAGCTTTATTGCCCAAGATTCCACGCGGGAAAATGTTTATCTCTGCTGAAAATGCTGGACTATATCATAAGTCCTGTTTGGCCTCGACTTTAATGGCGGCGCTAGAAATGCAACGCGAAGGCGAGATTGAGATAAGACAAGAAAATCTGCATACCACCCTTGATATTCGGCGCGCCCAATGAACAATCGTAAGACACGCATTATCGAAGCGGTGTTATTTCGCTCTGAAAAGCCCATCGAAGAAAAGGATTTGCAGGGCTTTCTTGCAGAAGAAGACCGACTTTTGGATATTCTGCATGGCCTGCAAAAGGACTATGCAGAACGCGGGGTGCATCTGGTGCGTCGTGGCACGGCTTGGGGATTTATTACCGCTACGGACATTCGTGACGCATTGGTGCTGGAAAGTGATGTACCGCGCGCATTGTCACGGGCGGCAATGGAGACCTTGGCTATTATCGCCTATTATCAGCCCATCACGCGCTTGGAAATCGAAGAAATTCGCGGGGTCGGTCTCGCACGCACCACACTCGATCAACTGCTCGATGCGGGATGGGTCACACCTGCAGGACACAGGCCCGTACCAGGAAGACCAACTCTTTGGGCCACCACGAATGGTTTTCTGCACCACTTTAATCTGAGCAGCCTGCATGACCTGCCCATGCGCAATGAATTGAAAGAAGCAGGGCTTATTTCTGGCAGCACCCAAGGCGATTTATTTAGTTATAGTAGTGAGGAATAAAAGGAGTTTGATAATGAAAACATCAACTGTACTGGTAATGTTCCTGTCGATTTTCTTTATTACAATCGGCGGGAACAGCGTCAATGCGCAAAATTCTAAAAAATTTGACCAGACCCTGACTCGCGCCAAACAAGGCGACGCAAAAGCACAACACGATCTTGGCACTATGTATTATAATAGCGAAGGTGTTGCACAAGATTATAGTAAAGCCTTGAAATGGTTTAGAAAAGCCGCCCAACAAAATG
>JAHDDM010000074.1 GCA_020629355.1 Rhodospirillaceae bacterium | reverse complement strand
GTATTGGGGGTTATGGTTCTTGCTGGTTATCTGTATAGTGAGCCTAATTCATTAGATATAGCATGATCGCTTAATTTTGATCATGCTATAGGAGCGCGACTGCGCGACCGTCGCGTATGCGACGCCCTCACGGAGCCTAGGCCGTAAGGTCAGGCGGCGTGAGCGATAAAAGATTATAGCCTATCCCATATGATCATATTATATGGGATAGGCTATATATGATATTCTCTATAGTACTCAATCTCTATAAAATGCCTCTAAGGCTTTACGAACATCTGCAATTCCTGCCATTGGGCTTGAGAAACTTTTGATTGTATGTCCTCAGCCTGTGCCAAAGACATATCGTTGTAATGGAACTCTGGAATCACCACTTCGCTAATCAAGCCGTATTCTCCGCCCTTATTTAACACAGAAGCTTTCCAGACCCCTCCTGGAACAGTTAATTGCGGGATGTGTCCTTGTTCTATATCATTGCCAAGAACATATTTCTCAACCTGCCCATCTTCGCTTAATAGCCAATAGGTTAAAGGACTGCCACAGTGAAAAAAGTGCAGTATTTCAGACCTGTTTCTATGCCAATATCCCACCCGAGATTCTTCGGTAAGCAGATAATATATAGATGATGCTGTTTTTCTCAGGTCATTATCGACTTTTTGGCTGTGTTTTGCTTCATAGGTTCGGCGATAATATCCACCTTCCTGAGGATGCGGTTCCAAATCCAACTTTTGAATGATTTCTTTCGCGGTGGTCATTATTCCTTCTTCTTTCATACTCTGATAATCGGCAGGGTGATTGTAAAGATTGCGCCAGTTTTTGGTTCAGCGCGATTGCTGGCAGTAATTGTACCATGATAACTTTCGATAATTTGCTGAACAATCGACAGACCTAAACCCGTATGGATAGCATTTTGTTCATTCGGGCGATCACTATAGAAACGGTTGAAAATATTCTTCAGCGACTGTTCAGGAATTCCGATACCGTGGTCTGCAATATGCAGAACCGCGTTTTGGCGATCAATACTGAGGCTTACCTCGATGGGGATACCCTGAGGTTGAAAATCGCTGGCGTTGCCTAAAATATTTTGCAGAACCTGCTCGAGGCGACTAGGTTTCATCGCCACCCATATTTTCTGCGGCGGTAATTCCAGTGACAGTGCCTGATCGGGGTTTAAGGCGTGGAATGTCTCGCCAAATTGCACTAACCATTGGACAATATCCGTGGTTTCTGGAGTTTCTGCCATAAGGGCTGCATCAAGACGCGAGGATTCCAAAATATCATCAATCATTATGTCGATGCGGCGCAATTCGGTCTGTGCCATGGTCATTAAGGCGGTGCGTTTTTCCTCTGATTTAATGGTTTGATATGTTTCCAATGCGCTTGAGATTCCGCTTACGGGGTTGCGAATTTCATGGGCAACATCGGCAGCAAAGCCTTCAATGGTCGAAATTCGCGCTTTGAGGTTCTCTGTCATGCCTGATAGCGCGCGCGATAATATCCCTATCTCGTCATCAGGGCTACGCAAGATGGGAATCCGTAGATTACTCAATTTATGTTGTGGCTGACCAAAACGCTGTGCTGCACGTGCCAATATCGATAATGGACGGGCAATTTGCCGCGCCAGCAGTAAAGACATGGTGATGGTAAAGGCCACTGCAATCAGGAAGGCCATGATAATATTCCAGCGCAATTCTTTGATGGTAGACTCGATATGATCAGACTGACGGATCAAGACCAGAACGCCAAAAACCCTTTTGAGCGGCTGCACGGGGACAGCAACGGAAATCACCAAATTGCGTTCTGGTGTACTCCAGACCTTCGAGGCAATATCGCCACCCATGGCCTGAAGCGCATGGGGAAAAGCATAGATGTGCATTTCTGCTGGTTCGCGGTACAGTGCAGGACGGGTAAAGTTCTCGATGGAATCCAGACCGAGATGCAAATACTGCTCTAGCGAATTCAAGATGCTTGCCATACCACCATCAAGATTATGTAACGCGCGTGGCGTGACCTCATTATGCAGGTTGCGGCTATCTGCAATCAATGTGCCATCATTCAGAAACAATATCGCGCGCGATTCCAAAGGTGTCGAGAGCCTACGCAAAATCTGCAATGCACTAGGCAATTCCAGAAACTCTGCACCATTCGAGAACTGCCGAATCGCACCGACTGCCAAAGCATCAGCAAAGATTTTGCTTTCCTGGTGGATGCTCTGCACCTCGGCACGCACCAACTCGCGGCGATAGTCGCTGAGATACAAAAAACCCAGCACTGGAATTGTCAGAGTGATCAAATTGATGATCAGGATATTGCGGCTCAGAGGCGAAAAGAACCGCCAGTTTTGTTTCCCCATCAGGCAATGCCAGTTTCCTGATAACGGTAGCCAATACCGTACAAAGTTTCGATATGATTAAACCCGCCATCAGCCTCGCGCAATTTGCGTCTGATACGCTTGATGTGGCTGTCGATAGTGCGGTCTTCGACATGAATATTCTCGCCATACGCCGCATCCATCAGCTGTGTGCGGCTACGGACATGACCAGGGCGCTCGATCAAGCTTTGCAACAAAAGAAACTCCGTCACGGTCAACACAATATTTTTATCGGCAATATGACAAAGATGACGATCAACATCCAAGCTTAAATTTCCTACTTTAAGCACAGTGCTGTCATCGCTTTCTACCGCATTGCTGCCAGATTGATTGCGGCGTAAACAGGCGCGGAGTCTGGCAATCAGCAAACGTTGCGAGAACGGCTTTTTGATATAGTCATCTGCCCCCATATGCAGGCCAAGAGCCTCGTCTATCTCGTGATCTTTCGAGGTCAACATGATCACGGGCATCTGCGAAACCCGCCGAATGCGCGTCAAAAGCTCAATTCCATCCAGCCGTGGCATCTTGACATCTAAGACTGCGGCATCAAATTCTCCAGCCAGCAAACGCGGTTCAGCAGCTTCACTATCGGTGAAGCTTGACACGTCAAAGCCTTCCTCCTCCAAGACCATCTGCACCGAACGGATAATGGTCAATTCATCATCGACAAGAGCAATCTTATGAGCCATGATCATACTCGCATGAATGGGTGAAACAGGTTATACTTAGCATATTTTTATCACCGTGAGAAGTTTTTCAGGATACCCTCATGTCCAGACCTCTATACATAGCCACCCTGTATGCCATGCTGCTGATTGGGGTTATTGGCCTGTCCATTGTGGTGGTCAATAGCAGCGATAGCTGGCGAGGAAAGTTGATGGGCGAGGGGCAATTTATCGAGGTTGCCTCGTGTGTATTGTGGTTTGTATGCGCTCTTGTCAGTACCATTGGTGCTTTAAGACTCACCTCGACTGCATGGGCATATATCGGTGGCGTGACTTTTCTGTTTGGCTTGCGCGAGCTGGATTTCGATAAAAAATTCACCACCATGGGTATTCTAAAATCGAAATTTTACTTCAGTGATACCGTACCGATTGGCGAAAAAATCATCGGTTTTGCTATCGTACTTTTGCTGTTGTTTTTAGCCGTGGCCTTGGTGCGCCTGTTTATCCAGACCGTACGCAAAAACAAATACAAAGCCAGATGGGTGACAGGCATTGCCTTTACGGCATTCGCGATGCTAGCGGCGGCGAAAATCCTTGATGGTCTGCCGCGAAAGCTGGCGGATTTTGGTTTCGAGACCACTCCGTTTGCGGCACAGCTTTTTGTGGCTGCCGAAGAAGTCCTTGAGCTTGGCGCACCGCTTATGGTTTTATTGGGGCTGTATGCCCATTATACCACGCGTTACGCTAGGGTTCGATAATGAATAAAACCTATCAGCGCATTATCCTGATTGTCGCAATAGTGATATGCGGACTGGCCTACGGCTTGCGAAGCTGGCAACAAAACAAGCCTCTCCCTGCGAGTATTGATACGACTCAACGCGCCATGCGGCTTTTGGTGCAGGATACCAAAGTGCGCGCTGCCTTGCAAAAGCCTGAGAAATTCTGGTTGATGACCCTGAAACGCCATGCAGATGATCCCATCAGCACCGTACAGGATAGCGTCATGGGCGGGTTAGGTAGTCAAGTTTTAGCGGTGCAGATAGTCTTGCACGATGCACAGGGGCGCAGGGAATGGCAACAGAACTATCATGCCGAATATCCGAATATTTTGCAGCTCTATCCACCAGAAGCCGAAATTCCAGCGATTCTCAAACATCTTAGAACCTGCTGGCAGGACTGTTCGCAGCGTAGTCGATACCTGTATCTGTTTGAGCCAAAAGACTTTACCGTGCGCTATTACGGCGAGCAGCACTGGAGCATACTGGCATTGGTGCAGGATATTCAGCGTCTGTTGGGGGCATGATGGTCTATTTGGATTACCATGCCAGTCATCCGATACTGCCAGAGGTGCAGCAAAAGCTGATTTCGGCATTGGGTCTTGTGGGGAATCCGTCTTCGGTGCATCACTATGGTCAACGCTTGCAGCGCGAGATAGAAGACGTGCGTGAACAGCTTGCGGCAAAGGTTGGGATGCAGGGCGGACGCGTGATTTTCACCAGTGGCGCAACCGAGGCGAATAATCTCGTTCTTGCAGGGCATCAGGGTATCATTTTGGCCTCGGCGGTGGAACATCCCGCGATATTGGGGCGGGTTGCCCCAGAAAATATCTTGGCGGTGGATGCGCTAGGTATCGTGGATATAGCCGCTTTACACAGACGTTTGCAAAACCTGCCCAAAGGCGCGAATCCTTTGGTTTCTGTGATGTATGCGAATAATGAAACTGGTGTTCTCCAACCCATTGCCGAAATTGCAAGGCTGGTGCATCAACAGGGTGGGCTTGTTCATGTTGATGCAGTACAGGCGTTCGGGCGGCTGGATATTGACATGCGGCTATCAGGCATTGATGCCTTGAGTATCTCTGGACACAAGATTGGCGCACCATCAGGCATTGGCGCGTTGATCACCCCTACAGCTTTCCCCTTACAGCCTCAAATCATAGGCGGTGGACAGGAACGCGGTTTGCGCGCTGGCACAGAAAACTGGTTGGGGATTTTGGGATTTGGCGCGGCCTTGAAATGGCTCGAAACAGAGCAGAGAAGCTATATCGGACATCTTAAAAAGCTTGATGATTATCTGGCAACAGGGCTTGCGGAAAGTCGTGCTGATATTGTTGCTTGCAATGCACCACGCCTTGCGGGTTGCGCTTTGCTGGTGGCTGAAGGTTTGGAAGCACAGGATATTCTGATGCAGCTGGACCTGGCAGGCATAGCGGTCAGCTCTGGTTCGGCCTGTTCCAGCGGCACAGTAGCCGACAGCCATGTCTTGCGCGCCATGGGTCTGTCTGCAACATTACGCGCCTCAGCGATTCGTGTCAGCTTTGGTATGGCTACTACCACTGCCGATATTGCGCGTTTTCTTGAGATTTATTGCGAGATTACCGCATGATTTACCTGGATTATCAGGCAACAACGCCTCTTGACCCGCGAGTCGCTAAAGTGATGCAGCCGTTTCTCAACGGCAATAACTTCGGTAACCCGCATTCCAGTGATCACGAATTCGGGCGCAATGCGGCACAGACTGTCGAGAAATCGCGGCGTAAAGTCGCCAACAGTATCGGTGCACGCGCTTCTGATATTGTCTTTACCTCTGGCGCAACAGAAGCCAATAATACCGCCTTCAAAGGTATCCTGTCGCCAGAAAAACCGCATTGCATTACGGTTGCCACTGAACATGCCTGTGTTTTAGCAGCCGCGCAAAATAGCGGAAACTGTACCATACTGCCTGTGGACAAAGAAGGAATGCTCGATCCCGAATTGGTGCAACAGGCCATAAGACCAGAAACGGCTCTGGTTTCGGTAATGCTGGTGAATAACGAGATTGGCGTGATCCAGCCCATTGCCGAAATTGCTGAAATTTGCCGCTCGAATGGCGTTTTACTGCATTGTGATGCGGCACAGGCCCTTGGGCGCGTCCCGATACGCGTGGCAGAACTTGGTGTCGATTTGCTCTCGGTATCAGGACATAAAATCTACGGCCCAAAAGGTATTGGCGCGCTGTATATCCGCCGTGGCGTGACTTTGCGGCCTTTGCTTGACGGCGGCGGACAGGAACGCGGCCTACGCTCTGGTACGCTTGCGCCCATGTTATGCGCAGGCTTTGCCGAGGCCACCATGCTGGCAGAACAATCCCATGACGATGATCAAAAAAACGCCAGAAAGTTAATCAAAAGATTTCTGCAACTACTTGATGGCGCAAATATTGATTATACCATTAACGGCAGCACCCGCCACCGTATTGCCGATAATCTGAACCTGCACTTTCCAAATATTGATCAGGGCACATTCATGCGCAATCTACGCGGCATAGCCGTATCATCGGCCTCAGCCTGTAGTGGCAGTGCGGGGAAGACCAGTCACGTCTTGCGCGCCTTGGGACATGATCCTGGCATTCAGGCAAGCAATATCCGACTG